>JAJZSX010000392.1 GCA_021849435.1 Actinomycetes bacterium
GACGATGGTGGCGCCGTTGGCGACGTAGTCGGCGTCACTGATCGACGAGCCGACTCCGGCGCCACGCTCGATGAGCACCTGGTGGCCCGCACCAGTGAGCTCTCGGGCACCCGCCGGGGTGAGCGCTACGCGGTTTTCGTCGGTCTTAATTTCCTTCGGTACGCCTATTTTCATGAAATTCATCCTAATTTGCCGTTTGCGGTGCCCTCGTTGGCCCCGACTACGCCTTCTTACGCGCGAGCACAATACTCAAGATCGCGCAACCGATCCCGACCGTGAAGATCGCGGTACCAAAGACGAACACTTGTGGCGGGATGCCCACGCGGGTCGCGCCGAACACCCAGACGGGGAACGGCACGCTCGAGCCACTGAGGAAGTTCGACGTCACGAAGTCGTCGATCGAGATCGCGAAAGCCATCAGCGCCCCGGCCAGCACGCCGGGCATGATCAGCGGCAGTGTCACGCGCGAGAACGTGACCGCCGGCGTCGCGCCAAGGTCGTAGGCGGCCTCTTCGAGCGCGGTGTCGAATCCCGCGAGCCGCGCCCGGACGGTGACCGTGACGTAGGCGATCGAGAACATCACGTGCGCGAGCACCAGGGTCAAGAAGCCGCGCCCGATGTTGAACGTGACGAACAGCCCGAGCAGTGAGGCACCCATGACGATCTCGGGTGCGGCGATGTTCAAGAAGATCACCTGCTCGAAGGCGCCCTTGCCCCGGAACCGGGGTGACCGGTAGCGCACGAGCGCGATCGCGAGCATCGTGCCGAGCACCGTCGCGATGAGTGTGCTCACGAGCGCGAGGCGGATCGAGAGCCAGAACGAGGCGGTGAGGCCCGGGACGTTGCTCCACTGGTGATACCACTGCGACGTGAAGCCGTTCCAGGAGAAACTCACCAGCTGCATGCTGCCGATCGTCTTGTTGAAGCTGTAGAAGATCATGATGACGATCGGGAACACCAGGTACGCGATGACGAGCCAGGAGTAGGTCGGCAGCACGAACCGAGTCCAGCGGCGCTTCTTGGTCGCATCGAGCTGGGGCACCTCGAGGGCGGTGGGTTGGTCGAGCAGCGTCATAGGTACTGCTCGATCGTTCGCGAGCCCAGGAGCCGCGCATAGAGGAAGATCCCGAGCAGCGCCACCACGAGCAGGATCGCCGACAGCGACGCGCCTCCGGCGTAGTCCAGGGTGACGAGGAACTGATTTTGGATCACGGTGCCGATCATCGTGTTCGAGGTCCCCCCGAGAATCTCCTGGTTCACGTAGTCACCGAACATCGGGATGAAGGTCAGCAGGAAGGCCGCGAAGATGCCAGGCACGGCGAGGGGCATGATGACCTTCATGAAGCCGACCCGCTTGGTGGCGTAGAGGTCGTAGGCCGCCTCGAGCACCCGCCGGTCGATCCGCTCGAGGGCCACGTAGAGCGGCAGCGCCGTGAAGGGAAGATAGTTGTAGGCCAAGCCCGCCATCACCGCGTAGCTCGTACCCAGGATGTGAAATCCCGACGGCAATAGGTGGATGTGCTTGAGCGCCCCGAGGATCACCCCGTTGTTCGCGAGCACGAACTCCCACACAATCGTGCGGATGACGAAGGAGACGAAGAACGGCACCAGGAGCATGAGCAAAAAGAAGTTCTTGCGGCGTCCGCCGTAGAAGGCGATCCAGTAGGCGATCGGGAACGAGATGATCAGGTCCACCACCGTCGAGGCGGCGGCGAAGTAGAGACTCGTGATGAACTCCTGGTGGTAGAGGCTCATCTCACTCGAGAACTCGCCCCAGTGCCAGGCCATCACGCACGCCCCGGTTGAGGGGCTGCACGTCTTGAGCGACAACGAGAGCATGAGCACCAACGGCACGAGGAACAGCAGCAGGAGCCATAGACCCGACGGCAAGCTGAGTAGGTAGGGCGCGAGCGCCCTACCTACTCGTCGATGATGCCGGTTGGTTACGCGCCCTGGATGATCGGGAGGAACAGGTTGTTCCACGCGTTGATCTCCTCTTGATTCTTAAAGGGGTAGTAGTCCTTGGACAGCTTGACCCGATCGGGGGTCGGGAAGACCGACGGCGAGTCGGCCGTCACCGACGTCGCCAGGCCGATCGACGGCGCCATCGCCTTCAGCGCTGCCGCGTCCCAGCCGGTCGGGTGTAGCAGTTGCTGCTTGGCCGAGGGAACCGGGCAGATGTAGTCGTTGTAGTACTCCACGACCGCCTGGGTCATCGGGCTGTAGTAGAAGTCCATCAACTCCATTGCGTCGAGCGGATTCTGGGCGTACAACGGAATGCACATGTTGTCGGTCCAGAGCATGAGGCCCTCTTTGGGGACCATCAGGACGAGGTCCTTGTACTTGCTGTTCAGGTTGGCCTGGAAGATGTCGCCCGAGTAGCACTGCGAGACCACAGTGTCGCCGTTCTTGAGGTGCTGGATGTAGCTCTGGTCGTAGTACGCGGCGACCAGGCCGTCACTGCGCTGGGTCTGGAGCTTCTTGGCCGCCTTCGCCCAGTCCTTCTCGGTCGAGGAGAACGGCTCGACGCCGATGGCGAGCAGGCCCGCGCTGCCCAGCTCGAAGGGGTCCGACAGCATGCCGATCTTGCCCGCGTACTTCTTGTCGAACAGGATCTGAATGCTGTCACCGGGGTTCTTCACGTGCTTGGCGTTGTAGGCGACCGAGGTCCATCCCGACTGCCAGGCCATCGTGTACTTATTGCCCGGGTCCCACGACGGGCTCTTGATCAGTGGTCCGGCGTACTTGTTGAAGTTCGTCATCAGTTTGTGGTCCAGCGGCACGAGCCAGCCGTTCTGCATGAGGTACCCGAGCTCGGGGTTGTTGTTGGTCATGACGACGATGTCGTAGCCCGTCGACTGGCCCGCCGCGAGCGACGGGCGGATCTTGGCGTAGAACGAGGCGTTGTCCTGGATGACCTCGAAGTAGTTGACCTTGATCTTCGTGGTCTGGGTGAAGTGCTGCAGGGAGAGGTGCTTGCCGTTCAACACGTCGATGTAGAGGGGCCAGTTGGCGAAGTTGACGGTGTGATGCAACTTCTGTTTCGCCCACCACTTGGCGGTACCCACGTTCTTGTTCGGCAGTGCGGTCGCGCCAGCACCACTCGAGAGCAGCAGCGACGCCCCGGCGCCGGCGCCCGCGGCCTTCATTAAGCCGCGACGCGAGAAGCGCTGCTCGGTGAGTCCACGCCAGAACGACGGATCGACGCCGCCGCCCTCAGCAAAAACTTTGAACTCCTCTGACATGGTTAGTCCCCCTCTGTTTCATTGATTTCTACGGTTGTTGGTAGTGGTTTGACGGTAAAGGTGTGCTCGACGGGCCAGCTGAGGACGACCTCGTCGCCGC
>JAJZSX010000393.1:0-2720 GCA_021849435.1 Actinomycetes bacterium
ATCGGGTCAACGGTTGCGGGGTTGATCGTCAATGTTCTCCTCTCAACCCCGACTGACTACTGAATCTTGTGGATCTGCTTGAAGGACTGCACCGCGACGCGCGTGGGCAGCGCCAGGAAGCGGACCTGACTGAGGTACTGGCTGGAGTTGCCGAACTTCGGGCTGACGGCCCACTCGAGCAGGGAGCGGACGGCCTGGGCCGTGGACGAGTTCGACTGCTGCTTGTTCACGATGGCGTACTCGTAGTTGATGATCGGGTAGCCACCCTTCACGCGGCCGTTGATCATCGAGATGGTGCCGCTGGCCGGGGTGATGTTGGTGTACCCCTTGGCCTCGATCGCGACCGCCTTGGCGGTGGGCATGACGTACTGGCCCTCGCCGTTCTTCAGCTGGGCGTAGCCGAGGCCGTCACCGAGGCCCTGGGTGAGGAAGCTCACGCCGATGTAGGCCACGCAGCCGGGGGTCGCCGAGCAGCCCGAGACCATGCCGCCGTTGCCCTGCTCAGCGAGCGAGTTCTTGATCGCGGGCCAGGTCACCGTCGTGCCGTAGTTGGTCGAGCCCCAGTCCGCCCCGTCCTGGCGGGCCAGGTACTGGGAGAACAGGAACGTGTCGCCGCTGCCGTCAGAGCGGTGCAGGGCCACGATGGGCAGACTCGGAATGGTGACGCCGGGGTTGAGCGACGTGATCGCCGGGTCGTTCCAGTTGGTGATCTTGCCGGTGTAGATCTGGGCCAGCACCGTGCCGTTCAGCTTGAGGTGCGCGGTCAGGCCGGGGATGTTGTACATGATGACCTGGTAGGAGATCGCCAGGGGGATGTTCAACAGGTTCGGCGAGGTCGCGAGCGTCGTCGGCGACAGGTAGGCGTCCGACGAGCCGACGTTGACCGTGCCGCTCGCCGCGTCGGCGATGCCCGTGCCCGAGCCGGTGCCGGCGGTGCTGACGGTCACCTTGGGGAAGGCCGCCTGGTAGTCGGGAGCCCACAGGTTCCACAGCGGGTACAGCAGCGTGCTGCCCGTCTCGGTCAGGTTGGCCGCACCCGGCTTCTCCACGACGAACGTCGGGGCGGGCTTGGGCTTGGGCTTGTGCTTGGTTGCGGCTGAGGCGACGCTCGCCACACCCGCCAGCGAGATCGATCCCGCGAGCGCGAGCGTCGACGCCAGCCGCGCGCTCGAACGAATAGTCAACTTCACAACATTCCTCCTAGTAGGTGATGCAGTCACGGTATGGAGGCCAAGTGAACTGCGCGTGTCTCGACAGTGAGACAAAACTGATTTCTGCGTTATTTCCGAACGCTCGAATTAACCCATCAGTCCGTTCACGTAGCGAGCCGTGTCGCTCTCGCGCGCGTGGTCAAAGACCTGGCTCGTGGGACCGTGCTCGACGAGACGGCCCTCGTAGAAGAACATCGTGTTGTCCGACACCCGGCGCGCCTGGCCGAGGTTGTGCGTGACCACGATCAGGGTGAGTGCCGGGGTGAGCGTGCGCATCAGCTGCTCCACCGACTCGGTCGAGAGCGGGTCGAGCGCCGAGGTCGGCTCGTCGAGCAAGAGGACCTCGGGACCGACCGCCAGGGCGCGCGCGAGGCAGAGCAACTGCTGCTGACCTCCCGAGAGCCGGTAGGGCGACTCGTTGAGCCGGTCCTTGACCGCTTCCCACAGGCCGACCTCGCGCAGGCGAATCTCGGCGACCACGTCGAGCTGCTTGCCCTTGGCGATGCCGTGGGCCCGCACGCCGGCGACCACGTTGTCCTTGATCGACATCGGGAACGGGTTCGGGCGCTGGAAGAGCATGCCCACGCGGCGGCGGATCGCGAGCAGGTCCTGGGACGGCGCCCAGATGCTCTGGCCGTCGAGCAGGACGTCGCCCTCGTGGCGGAATCCCGACACCCGGTCGTTCATCCGATTGAGCGTGCGCAGGAACGTCGACTTTCCCGATCCGGTCGGGCCGATGAGCGCGGTGATCGTGCCGCGGGCGAAGGTCATGTTGACCCCGGCGAGGATCGACTTGGCGCCGAAGTGAAGGTTCAGTCCGCTGGTCTCGATGACGTTGGCCGGCCGATCGGCGTCCGGGTCCAACTCGGTGAGCACCGACGCGATCCGCTTGGGGTCGACGTCCGGCCTGACTACTTCATCCATGAATCCTCACCCTTCGCGCTTTGTCCCGATGGTAAACACCCAAGGTGAACGCCAGGTGAACGAGACGTAATGCCCGAGACATTTCTCCGTAGCCCTGACCGGGTAAGCCCGTTGGCGCAGTCGCCTAAAGTTACGGGCGAGACGAGCGATTGAGGGGACATGCGCATTGGCGTCCTGACCGCCGGCGGCGACGCGCCGGGACTGAATGCGGCGATTCGCGCCGTCGGGCTGATGGCGCTGCGCGACGGCCACGAGGTGATCGGCATCGCCAACGGCTGGTCCGGTCTCGCCACCCCCTACGCCGGGCGGCGACTTGGCACCGACGACTTCCGCGGCATCGTGGGCCTCGGAGGGACCATCCTCGGTACCGCGCGCTACGACCTGGACAATCCCGCCGGGGGCCGCGACACCGTGCTCGCGACGATCAACGAGCACCTCGACGCGCTCATCGCCATCGGCGGTGACGGCACGCAGCGGATCTCGAACTGGCTCGCCGAGCGTGGGGCGCCGGTCGTGGGCGTGCCCAAGACCCTCGACAACGACCTGCTCGGCACCGACTACTGCATCGGCTTTGACACCGCGATC
>JAJZSX010000393.1:2730-3343 GCA_021849435.1 Actinomycetes bacterium
CTCTACACGACTGCAGCGTCGCACCACCGCGTCATGGTCGTCGAGACCATGGGTCGAGCCACCGGCTGGGTGGCGGCGCTCGGGGGCCTGGCCGGCGGCGCGGACCTGATCGTGATCCCCGAGTTCCCGATGACCATGGACGACATCGTCGCGCACCTGGTCAAACGGCGTAGCGCCGGCAATGCCTTCTCCATCGTCGTCGTCGCCGAAGGGGTCAACCTGCGCACCCTCGGCGGCACCGAGCTCGGCGAGCTCTCCACCGAGGGCGTGCGTGGCGTGCGCCTCGCGACGCGCGGGGTCGGCCAGTTCGTCGCCACGCGAATCGACGAGCACGGCGGCTTCGAAGTTCGCACCACGGTCCTCGGACACCTCCAGCGCGGTGGCAGCCCGACGGCTTATGACCGCATCTGGGCCACGCGCGTGGGCGCCGCGGCCTACGAGGCCGCCCTCGCGGGCCAGTTCGGCACGATCCCCCTGGTGCGCGGCGGTCGCATCGAGCTCCAGCCGCTCAGCGTCGTCGCCGAGGGCCAGCGGCGCGTGCCGCGCGAGCTCTACGACCTCTGCGCCGCCTTCTTCTAGGGGCGATTACGAAACCTTTAGGGCGAGTTGGCCA
>JAJZSX010000394.1 GCA_021849435.1 Actinomycetes bacterium
TGCGCGTTCCAGCGTTTGCGCAAGCTGTAGAACGTCGGGGCTGTCCCCGACTCACCGGTCTCGTGGTAACGCTCGAGGTCAGACGTAATCGTCGCGAGGAGCCCAAAATAACTACCCCAATGGCGGCAAGTGCTATTGCGAACGACTCGCGGTTTATGGACTCATCACGGGGCAGCCCGTGAGGGTCGGACCTTCAAAGCCACTGCCCGCTAATTGTCCACGACTGGTGCACACCGACACGAGCGAACCCGTAGTCCCACGATCGATTGCGAAGCGCCACTCCGGCTCGGGCACCGTGACGTTATTGCTGTTGAGACCCTTGATCGCCCGTATGCCATTGCTTGCGCGAGTGGGAAAGAATCGATTCGCCCAATAGCGAAGATCACCGAGCGTTGGAAGGCGGTGATCCGCATAGGTTTGGTCGAGGGCGAGTTGGGCAATGACCTCAGCCTCACCCGAAATCCAGGCGAGAGAATGTGGCGAACCTTTGAGATAGGTGGCGATCAGATTGGCCGCGTCGAATTCTGGTGCGCACCAGGCTGCGAAATGGAACGAGCGCGGCGACTCTCCACAGATCGTGACGGGCGTGCTTCCTTTGTTGATCGTGAAGGAGTGGGTCAATGCCCCGCGTTTGTACGTGACGACGAGACCGTCTGCCGCGTACACGTGGTGCAGTGAGAGGGCACGAAGTCCTACCCACAAAGCGTTGGAACGAGCGAGGTTCACCGTCATGCCAAGAGCGGGCACCACGGCCATGTTCCCGTCTCGCTGGGCCTGCGAGGTAGAGAAGTGAACGGGCCAGCCCTGGACCATACCGATCTTGTCCGCGCGGGCCGCGAACTCAACGCCCACGATTTTGGGGACCACAAAGCCCGCCAGCGGAACCAATTTGACGGCAACGATGTGAATGGAGGCGCGAGAACGAGTCGAGAAGTTGAATGAGAAGGCGACCACCTGCGACGGCGCTGCGGCGAGTCCGCCGCCAGAGTTGTCGGCCCCGGTGGTCACGATAACGGGTGACCACGAACGCACGAGTTCCATCCCACCAATGACGAGCGCTCCAACGACGAAGATGGCCGCAGTTGAACGCACCGCCACACGCCAGCCACGCTGGAACGAGAGTCGCGCGAGGAACCCGTGCGCCACGATGTCAGCGGTCCGTGCCAACGAGACGGGCCGCTCGAGCAACTCCGCTTCAAGGTGGGCGACGAACTCCTCGCCGTAACGCTCACGCCACGCCCGTGGATACCAGCGCAGGTAACCCTGCGCACGCCTGGTCGTGGCCGAACCAACGTCGAGATGTCCGGGGCTCACGAGAACCGCCACGACGCACGAAGACGACGACGTCCCTCGGTGGCCAGTCGCTCCTGGGCGCTCAGATACTCATCGAGCACGGTCGCGCCCGCCGCGGTCAGCCGGTAGGGGCGCCGTCGGTCGGTTGACGCCACCGGCTCAATGAGTCCTTGGCCCTCGAGTCGAGCGAGGGCCTCGTAGAGACTGCCCGGAGCAATGCGAACACGCGCGAACTGCATCACATCCTGGGTGAGGGCGTAGCCGTGCTTCTCTCCATCGGCCAGGCTGGTGAGTATCAAGTGGGCGACACCGGTAACTCGACCAGTGTTCTCGGGGGTCTTCTTCGTCATCAGGATTACTATATCGGTTACCGATACACCTTGCACGTAGCCACGCATTGAGAATCCTCGAACTACATACCTCTCACTCGTTTTCGAGCGCCGAAACCGCCGCGTGCTTCGCGGTGAGTAGCCAGTGGCCCTCTATTTCCGAAAGTGGTATGGACCAATGGGGTGAAGGACACTTCGTGGGCGTTTGTCCACTCAATTGCTGTGTTTGCAGCGAATCAACTTGCGACAACACAGTCGTTGTCAAACGAAGCGCAATTCGTCGCTCAACTCGCATTGAGCGAGGTGCAAGCCGCGAGTCACGGCGCGCCGACGCTCGTTGACGCACGGCAGTGGGCCGCTCAGTTCTTTCCCGTCACTGGCTCTGACGCGATCCAGTCCGTCACCGGCGTCGTCAATGCCGGTGTGCCCGAGTGGCAATTTGTCATTCGGGGTTCGTCAGGTCCTTCGACCTCAGTACGTTGCACGAATCGAGGTCGAGTCACCGCCGGCGACGGCATCATCGAGGTCGCGGTTGTGACCTGTCCATCGCGGAGCTGAGATTAGCTTCCCGGTCTCACGGGTGCTTTTGGGTTCGCACGAGACGCCTGTGAACAGTGGCAATTGTGGCGGTGAACGCTTCGGCGGCTTGCGTCGAATCGTTGGCCGCGACAGTGGATACAGAAATTCGGTGAGCCCCATTCCAAAGAGTTTGGGCCAAATGGCCCTCGACCGTTCGGGCAAACGTTTGACAACGCACCGCTTGCAGTGTTCGCCAGTCGGGTTCTGCCGGGGCGGGGGTTTGCCGTCAATCGCTTACCGAGTGGCCGTCACCGTGATCACGTTATGGGGCGCGTGAGGATGAGTTCGACGACGTCGTCTCGGCGAATCCCTTGACGGCGAGCGAAGTCAAGTAGCTCGTCAATCTGAGAGAGGACGGCGCCGTGTTGGGGTGTTCCCACCACCCGGGCCCCGCGTCCCCTCGTGAAATCGAGCATCCCCTCATCGCGAAGAGCATGGAGAGCGCGAATGACCGTGTTCTTGTTCACCTTGAGAACGGCTGCTAGATCCACGGCCGGCGGTAGACGTTCGCCCTCGATGATCTCGCCGTCGGCGATGGCTCGGCGAATTTCGGCGGCCACCTGTTGGTAGAGCGCCATGGACTCGACCTTGTTGACTTTGCGAAAGTTCATAGTACTATCCGACATAGTACTATCCGGCGTAGTGCTAACTACGACTCACCAACGCAGGAGACGAATGGCAACAGTCGAGACACCGAGTCGAGACACCGTGTCATCTCGAGACGAAGAGCTTCTGATCAAAGAGGCTCGAAAACGGGCTCGGCGACGTCGATGGACCATTGGTCTTATTCTGCTGGCCGTCATCACGGTGACATTGGCGATCGTGGGTGGCGGCAAGCAGAATCCGCCGAAGGCGACGACGGCTCGGTCCCAGCCATCGTCGAGGTCCGGTGTCTCTGGCAGCCACAATGCGGTGACACCGGTTGTTCCCGGGGGTCAATCGGTCCAGTCCGTGTGGCCGGTCGGTGGAGAGACGACGTGGGTGTTCACGATGAACGTGACCTCGCTGACTAGAAACACCCAGGTCGTCGAGTGGAGCAATAATGGCGGTCGCACGTGGCGCAACGCCACACCTTCGGGCTACGGCACCTCCGCTGGCCAACGTCCGTTAGGCGGCTTCATCGCCTTGTCA
>JAJZSX010000395.1 GCA_021849435.1 Actinomycetes bacterium
TCGCCAAGCTCGAGGGCGGAGACCGCTTCGAGCCGGTCGAGGAGAACCCGATGATCGGCTATCGGGGCTGCTATCGGTACGTGCGCGACCCCGAGGTCTTCAACCTCGAGCTCGCGGTCCTCGCCACGGTCTACGAGCAGACCCCGAATCTCACGTTGATGATCCCCTTCGTGCGCACCGCTTGGGAGCTCGAGGCCTGCCTCGAGCTGGTGGCGGCGAGCCCCCTGGGCGAGAGCGTGCCGATCTGGGTGATGGCCGAGGTGCCCTCGGTGGGTTATCGCGTTTCCGAGTACGCGGCGATGGGCATCAACGGGGTCTCCATCGGCAGCAACGACCTGACCCAGCTGATGCTCGGAGTGGACCGCGACAGCCAGGTCTGCGACGAGCTCTTCGACGAGTCCGACGACGCCGTCCTCGACGCGATCGGGCGGATCATCAGCGCGTCGCACGCGGCGGGGATCACCTCGTCGCTGTGCGGCCAGGCCCCGTCGAACCACCCGGCGTTCGCCGAGCACCTGGTTCGACTGGGCATCACGTCGATCTCGGTCAATCCCGACGCCGTCGAGCGCGCGCGCGCGTCGATCGCCCGCGCCGAGTGGCGTCTGCTCCTCGAGTCGGCCGATCCCGCGCACCGGGGCCTGG
This sequence comes from Actinomycetes bacterium, assembly GCA_021849435.1. Next base: position 643 of record JAJZSX010000395.1, read on the forward strand.
CGTCTCGCTGACACGACTCGGCTACCTTCGTGGCAGCCAGACATCGTGAGAGTGGCGCGATTCTCTGGCGCTCGCCTCACGTGTTGGGGCGCTATTCTTTACAAATATGGCGAAAGTAAAGAAACGGTGGCGTAGCACCAGGATCAGTGAGAAGCACCAGGTGACCATTCCCGTGGACGCCATGCGAGTCGCTGGCTTGCGGGCGGGCGAACGAGTCATCGCCAGGCCAGACGGACCCGGACGGGTGGTGCTCGAGCGAGAAGAGGACGTGCTGGAGACGTTCGCGGGGTACCTGACGGGCGTCTACGACCGCGAAGTCCTCGAGCAGCTTCGTGACGAATGGGACTAACCGTCATTGACGCTGGGGTTCTCATTGGATTCTTCGATGAGAGTGACGCCCACCATCTCGGGGCGAGCAAGGAATTGGCGAACGCCCGGCAGCGAGGTGATCAAATCGCCGTTCCCGCCTCAGCCCTTGCGGAGTCCCTCGTAGCCCCGGCACGCGATGGCGAGCCGTTAATCACGGCGGTTTGCGAGTTCATCGAGCGCCTCCCACTGTTAATTGTCGAGCTCGACAGTGACGTTGCCCTCGTGGCGGCGAGACTGCGCGCTCGTCACGGTCAGAAACTCAAATTGCCCGATGCGCTGGTTGTCGCTACCGCACTTCGCCACGGTGCGGATGTCCTCGTGACCACGGATCGAGGTTGGCCCAGCAAGAGAAGTCTCGGGTTCGACGGACTCCTCATCGTGCTCTAGGGACTGTCTGTGCGGGCTCGCCGGCGCCAGGTCGCCCCGAGCAAACCTTGGAAGATTCGAGAGTTACTACGATGCAGTCGTCGCAAAGGGGACACATGAGAGCCTTCCAGGACTATTACCCCGAGCACCTCGCCCACTGCTACGGCTGCGGGCGTCTCAACGAACACGGCTACCACGTCGCGACCGTCTGGGACGGCGAGGAGAGCCTGACGCGTTTCACTCCGCGCGAGTATCACACCGCGGTTCCCGGATACGTCTACGGCGGCCTGCTCGCGTCGCTCATCGACTGTCATTCGACGGGCACCGCTGCTGCCGCGATGTATCGCGCCGATGTTCGAGAGATGGACACGTTGCCGGCGTTTCGCTTTGTCACGGCGTCACTGCTCGTCAGCTTCGCCAAGCCCACCCCGCTCGGGCCCGAGATCCAGATCCGCGGCCGCGTGGGCGAGATCGCCGGGCGCAAGGTGCGCGTCGTCTCGGACCTGATCGTCGATGGTGTGGTGACGGTCACCGGCGACGTGCTCTGCGTGCAGATGCCCGAGGCCTTCGCGGTACAAGCGCCGGATTGAAATCATTTCGCCCCGCGAAGGGTCGTTGGTCACGGCGCCCCGGTGACACGTCCACGCGTTTCGGGCTAAAGATGGAGGGGTAAAAACCGCCCGGGGGACTCCGGCGGCGACGAAGGGAAGAGTCATGGCATTCACCGCGATCAATCCGGCCACCGAAGAGGTCATCGCCGAGTATCCGGCGCACACCCCGGAACAGATCGAGGCGGCAGTGGCCCAGGCCGTCACGACCTTTGCCAGCTGGAAGATGACCCCCTTTAAGGACCGCGGCGAGCTGATGACCCGCGCGGCCCAGTTGCTCGAGGACGAGCTCGACAGCGCGGCAGCCCTTCTCACCTCGGAGATGGGCAAGACCTTCGTCCAGGCCAAGGGCGAAGTGATGAAGTGCGCCAAGACGATGCGCTACTACGCCGAGCACGCCGAAGAGCTCCTCGGCGAGGAGATCATCGCCTCGCCCGCCTCGCGCAGCGGCATCCGCTACGAGCCCCTCGGCACCGTGCTCGCCGTGATGCCCTGGAACTTCGCGCTCTGGCAGGCGGTGCGCTTCGCGGCGCCGGCCATGATGGCGGGCAACGTCGGCATCTTGAAGCACGCGCACAACGTGCCCGGCTCCGCCCTGTACTTAGAGAGCCTGTTCCTGCGCGCCGGATTCCCCAAGGGCGTGTTCGCGAACCTCTTCCTCGGCCACCAGGCCCTCGCGGACCTGATCGCTGACGATCGTGTCGCCGCGGTGACACTCACCGGTTCTGAAGTCGCCGGCCAGAAGGTCGGCGCCCAGGCCGGTGCGAACCTAAAGAAGTGCGTGCTCGAACTCGGTGGATCGGATGCGTTCATTATCGCGAGCTCGGCCGACATGGACACGACCGTCCCGATGGCGGTTACGGCCCGCATCCAGAACAACGGCCAGAGCTGCATCGCGGCCAAGCGCTTCATTGTCGTAAAGGAGCGCTCCGAGGAGTTCATCGAGCGCTTCACCAAGGCCATGAGCGAAGTGAAGGTCGGCGACCCGATGGACCCGGAGACCAACATGGGACCGCTGGTTAACGCCGAGCAGCGCGAGTTGATCCACGCCCAGGTGCTCGACTCGGTCGCCAAGGGCGCGGTAGTGCGCTGCGGCGGCAAGATGATCGAGGGCACGGGCTACTACTACGAGGCCACGGTTCTTACCAACGTGCCGCGCGACTCGCGCGCGGGCTGCGAAGAGCTCTTCGGTCCGGTCGCGGTCGTCGAGGTCGTCGAGGACCTGGACGAGGCGATCACGCTCGCCAACTCGACCCCGTGGGGGCTGGGCGGCTCGATCTGGGCAACGGATCCCAGTGAAATCGAGCGCGCGATCAACGGCGTGGAGTCGGGGAT
>JAJZSX010000396.1 GCA_021849435.1 Actinomycetes bacterium
ATGCCGCCCGCGGGGCCAAGCCCGTGCGCGCCAATATCAGACGGCCCAACGAGTTCTAGGCGATGGGGGCCTCGCTGATCGACGTGAATCGTGCAACGGTTATCTCGGCCGTCGTCCGGACCGGGAATGGCGCAGTATCGCGCGATCAAGCTACGTCTGCGGTCGATCGCGCACTCCGTCCGGGCAAGCAGCTGAACCTCGTAGCCGCTTACCTCGACAAGACCCGGGACGGACTCACCAGTGGCTCGTCTTTGGCCCCTCCGGGTGTCTCGGCGCTCGTGAAGGAGTTGCGCCGGCTCGGCCACCAGAGGTTCGTCGAGCCTGTCTGCGTGACGTGTGGCAAAGTGAAGCCGCTTCGATATTCGACACTCGGCGGACGCCAGTGCACCGCTTGTTTCACACGCGAGCATGCTGAGGTTTGTAGCCGATGTGGGATTCAGAAGCGCGTGGCGACGCGAGTCGAAGGCCGACCTGTTTGCGGTCCGTGCCTCAGGATTGACCCGTCACGTTTGGTTGACTGCTCCGGCTGTGGCCGTCGGCGGCCCAAAGCAGCGCGTGGCAACCAGGGCCCGCTCTGTCAGAGCTGCTACACCAGCCCTCCGAGGATCTGTTCGCGGTGCGGCCAGCTGGAGAAGGTTCACTCCTTGCGTTCCGGCGAGCCAGTGTGCAAGCGCTGCTATCGCTCGCCAGAACGCGTCTGCTCCAGCTGCGGGCGCACGACGTCCATCGAAGTGCGAGCGACAGCGGAACACGGAGATCTCTGCCTGCGGTGCCGGGAGATTCCCCTGGAGGAGTGCGTGAGATGCCACCGCATCCGGCGATGCGCACATCGCTCGACGGCGGGACCCCTATGTCAGGGGTGCTACGAACGCCCGAAGCACGAGTGCGCAGAGTGCGGTCGCCTCCGACCAGTGCAGGCAAACATGTCTGGGCGCCCGACTTGTTCCTCCTGTTACGACCGCCTTCGGCGAGTCCCGTGCAGCTCCTGCGGCACTCCATGCAGGCCTTACGAGAAGACTCGCTGCGCCAAGTGCGTACTTGCTGGGCGGCTGGATGAATTAGTGGGTGTGCCGGGCAGTGCCGACCCAGCTCTCGAAGTTCTCCGGGGGCAGCTGCTGAGCGCCTCGAATCCGACATCGCTGCTCAACTGGCTTCGCCGGAGCCGTGCTCACGAAGTGCTGAGTTCACTCGGTGGTAGTGACCAGCAAGTCTCGCACGAACTCCTTGACTCCGTTCCAGATTCTCGGACCCGTGAGCATATTCGCGCCATGTTGGTTGTGGCCGGTGAGCTGGAGAGACGGAATCAGTCGATCGTCCGACTCGAGCGTTGGATCGACGACTTGCTGTCATCTCTGCCGCCAGAGCACGTCGCTCAGATACGTCCCTTCGCGATGTGGAAAGTGCTTCGTACTGCTCGGCGGCGAGAGCTCGTCGGGCGGTTTACGGAGGGAAGCGAGAAGTGGGCGCGTGGACGAATCCGTGCCGCCGTTGAGATTCTCGCTTGGATGTCCGGAAGGGGGACGTCGCTATCGGCGCTTACCCAAACAGACGTTGACGAGTGGCTATCCTCGGGTCCCACGACGAGGTACCTGACACGTGATTTCCTTTCGTGGTGCCGCTCAAAGCGACTCGTCGGGCAGTTGAAAGTGCCACTTCGCCAGACTCGGTCGAGTTCTGTAGACCTCGAAGGTGACCAGAGATGGGACCTCGTCGAGCGACTTCTCCATGACGAACGGATTGGAATCGACGTCAGGGTCGCGGGGCTCTTCGCATTGCTCTTCGGCCAACATCTGTCGCGGATCGTGTCGCTGAAACCGAGCGACCTCGAGCTTGAGCAAGGTGACGTCCTAGTCTCCTTCGGTAGCGAGCCGCTTCGGCTCCCGCCGTTGGTCGACGATCTCGCCCTGCGCCTTCTCAGCAGAAGGGGGCATGCGATTTTGCAGGATGGTCGATGGCTCTTCCCCGGTGGCACCCCTGGTCAGCATGTCGGTGTTGAGCAGCTGCGCAGTCGTTTGAAGGAAGTCGGCGTCACACTTCGCCCTGTTCGCCAGACGGCGCTCGGCGAGTTGGCACGCGAACTCCCCGCGATGATTCTTGCGGATCTCCTGGGTCTTCATACCAACACGGCGGTCGAGTGGGTTAGGCGAGCCCAGGGCGACTGGACGCGATATGCCGCCGATGTCGACTCAGTCTCTTGCGACGACAAAGAACCAATGACCGTAATGAAGGAGAGTGACGGGTGACTCATCTGGGCGCCATCCCAAGAAGGATGTCACGGGCGAACGACGTACTGATGTTGACCGGACCGTCAGAAGCGTGGAAACGTTCAGGGCAGGAGTCGAAAGACCAACTGTTGCTCGACCAATCTCACGTGTCCGCAGCCTGTTCGCGCTAGGCGAATGATTCCGTCGATGAACGCGCGTCGTTCACCGGCAGAACCAGGTGGTGTTCCCTTTACCCGACTCTGTTCAAGCGCCACACTCGTCCGCTCGTGCTAGAGCCGTAGTGGTACATGACTGCTGGATGCTCTAGAGATCGAACGCTGACTCGCATGGATACTGGTGAGCTACTCGAATGAGTGCTCACCGTCGGGCTCGACGTTGAAATGATTGAGATGATGTTGCCTGGCATCCAGGCCTTGTACCAATGCCGCCCTGAGTCCCAGGTCACGTCAAGTACATTCGAACCTTTGGAATAGGCAACCACGACCGTAGAGGTGAACGCCCTCAGCGAATTGACGTTGGCGCCTGCAGCTCCAGTGATGGCGAGATACGCGCCCGCTGTTCTCCATGTGGCGCCGTGATCGATGCTGCGAATCGGGTACTGGCTGATATTGCCAGCGGGCCCGTCCCACTCGACGGCCCAACCGACGTTGCCTACAAATGCAGTGCCGGTCACCGTCCGCCCTACTTCACGAACGACGGGGGTTCCGTACGGGAGGGGCGTTGGATATGCAGGTCCGGTTGGGTCGGTAAGAATCGTGGCTCTGATCTGCTTAGGGACCGATGGCTGGGTCGCGGCCGATGAGACGGTGGCCAAGGAAGTGATCGCGAGTAAGACCGTGGTGGCAATGATTGTTCGGCTCTTGCCACGGCTTACATGAACTACCAGAGCCATACGGACGACAGTACTTGGCACTTGGCAACGTCGAGATGTCAAGTCGCGAGGAATACACCACAATTGGAGTATGTGCGTTCCACCAGTATGTCAAGTTGCACCCGAACTTCAGTGGGAATATCGCGCGAACTTCAGGAGGTTTGCACGCTAACTTCAGTCGAATTGCACTGAAGTGCAGAGGGATTGCGTTTCAACTTCATT
>JAJZSX010000397.1 GCA_021849435.1 Actinomycetes bacterium
ATCAGGCCGTCGGCGAGTCCGTTAGGCCCGTCGGTCATCGTGAGCGACGGTAGGCACAGTGACGGTACCGCCGTGTTGGAGTTTTCTATGCTCGGGTGCGTCTGGAGGATGACGTAGCCGACCTTCTCGGCGAGTGTCATGCGGGCGAGGACCTCGCCCGCGAGCGTGTCTGGTGAGGCCACGTGCTGGCGCGATGCGGCCACCCAAGGACAATGCGGTCCCGGTGCGGCGTGGGCGCGCGCGACGTTAGCGGCCGAGGCCGGGATCCCGAAGAGGACGGTCATGAGCGCCAGGGGCACCGCGACGCGCGCGAGGAGCGCCTGAGGACTGCGAGACACGTGAAGCTTTCTGAGCTGGGGGCCGAAGGTCACGCTCATCATACGAAGCGCTCGTTGTCGCGAGACCCACCTTTAACGAATCTTTACCCGCCACTAGCGTGGGCGCGTGGCGAGAACACTGATCGAGACGATGCGCGAGTGCGCGTTCGAGATTGGCGACGTGGTGGGAGAGCATCGCGGCCGCGGTCTTTCTGGCCAGCGTCCCACGCAGTACCACCTCGACCTCGCCGCCGACGAGATCGCGGTGGGCTTCCTTACGGGCGCCGGTCTGCGCGTGGTCTCCGAGGAATCGGGCGTGAGCGGTCACGGCGAAGTGACGGTCGTGGTCGACCCAATCGACGGCTCGACGAACTGCGATCGCGGGGTTCCCTTCTACGCGACGAGTCTGGCGGCGGTGCGCGACGGCGAACTGATCGCGGGTCTGGTCGTCAACCTCGCGACGTCAACTGTCTTCGAGGCCGAACTGGGATCGGGGGCGATGCGAGACGCAGCGCCAATCCGCGTGAGCGACGCGCGTGCCCTCGCGTCGTCGATCGTGAGCTTCTCCGGCACCCCGTCTCGACACTTGGGATGGGCGCAGTCTCGCGCGATGGGCGCGGCGAGTCTGGAGATCTGCCTCGTGGCCGACGGCTCGCTCGACGCGTACGCAGTTGCCCAGCAGTCGACGCTGCACCCATGGGATTATCTGGCGGGACTGCTGGTTTTGCGCGAGGCGGGTGGCGTGGCCGCCGACTATTGCGACGAGGACCTGGTGATTATCGAGGCCCACGCGCGGCGCCCGTTGTTCGCTGCGAGTGGTGACCTGCTCGAGAGTCTGCGCGGTCACGGACAGCTCTAGCGGTTGTCGTCAGCCGTTCGTGTCTATATGGAGAGCAGTGCTGTGACGGCGGGCCCTGGCCAGTGGTGCTCGCCAGGCCCTTCGAAGCGTGGTCAGCTCGTCGCCGAGTTCAACCAGCGCGACGTCGACCGGTTCACGCTCGCTGACGTCGGCGTCAACCGGCCAGCGCGACGCGCGCCAGTTGCGGAGATAGTTGCTCGCGACCACGCGGTCGTGTAGGTCGCCCAGTACGCTTTGGGCCTTGGCGAGATCCTTCGCGACGGCTTCAGCAGTGGGGCCGAGGACGATCGCGGCGACTTCGGCGCGATAGCGGCTGCGCTTAATCGTGATGCGCAGGCGATGGAGCAGTTCGTCGGAGACATTGGGCTCGAGTTCGTCAACGTGTTCAAACAGAGCGCTGAGTCCGCTCAGGAGATTCGGACGCAGGATTTCGCTCGCGCGGCGTCTCGCGCGACGTCGTAGTGGCGGAGCGATCGCCCATGTAGCTAGATCACGGGCGAGGTTTTGATAGCGGGCACTCGAGAGCGCATTACGCACGCGTCGGCGCTCCGTGTCGCGCTGGCGGCGTAGTCGAGAGAACACAGACGCATCGAAGGGAGCTTCTACGTGTTCGAGACGCGTTAGCAGCTCGTCGAGGACGTCGAGGTCTCGTTGGCGACCGAGGATCGTGCCGATCCAGCGCAGGTCGGTGGCAAGATCCGTGGTGGCGCGGCGTGTTAGCACCGGGGCGAGCACGCCCAGTTCGGCACGTAGGCGACGCGACGTGACCCGTAACTGGTGCACACCTTCGGGGTCGTGACCGTCTCGTGCGAGAGGATCGAACTTGAACCACGTGGCGAGTTCGTGGGCAAAGACCTGTCTCGCGAGCGCTTCGGAGGACGTGTCCTCAATCACGGCGTCGTGACGCATGGCCGCACAGGTTCTAAGCGACAATTCTCGAGGACCACGATCATTCGTACACTTCCCGTCGACTCGAATCTAGCCACGACGAGAAGGAGCCCACGTCTGAAGGGATTCGGGGTCGGCCCGTTGCCGTGACCTCGGACCGGTAGGCTGATCGTTCCCGGGCGCTTAGCTCAGTTGGTTAGAGCAGCTGATTTACACTCAGCAGGTCGGGGGTTCGAGTCCCTCAGCGCCCACAAAATTAGATTGCGCGCACCGTCCCGGAAATAGAAGTGGCCAATCTTTGTTGTTCACGATCGATAGACGTCTGCACGATGTCTAATCGCGGTCACCAGCACCGTGTGCGTGTCGTCATCAATGAAGTACAACACTCGATAGTCACCGCGACGCGCTGAGTATGCCGGAGCCAAGGGTGGCCCAAGCGGTTTTCCAACGCGCTGAGGGTTGTCGAGCAACGGCCCGGTTATGAATTCGTACACCGCGTGCGCGATTTTCCCCGGGAGTACGTCAGATAGCGACTTTGCGGCCGATCGGGCGATGAGAAGGTTGTATCGTTCCCTACTTGGTGTCGACACTGCGCCCGGCATTCCTCATCACTTCGGCGAGCTGATCGCTATTGAGGACTTCACCTTCCACAATCGCTTGCGCGCCCACCTGGTGCTCGAGCAGCAGCGCAGGGTCGGACAGCACGGCAATCGTCTCGCGCATGGCGTCGTAGTCATCGGCCCCCATGAGCACGGCGGCTCGGTGTCCGTTCTTAGTGATCTCGAAACGCTCGTGCGTTGAACTCGCTTCGTCGACCAATTTGGATAACTGAGCTCGAGCATCGGCGATGGGCAGTGTGGTCATGTACAGAATTATAGCGTGTTGTGATCGGAAGTGAGCTTCTGGTTCTTATTGTGTGACCCAAGGTCCACTCTGCGACCTGTGTCCCATTTAGTGGACCACCAAAAGTGTGCGGATCTGTAACAGCTATCAGGTCGGCTGCGTTCATGGGGTCATGTGCTTAAAATGCGTCGTCGCTCATGTCGAAGTTCGATGAGTCGTTGCGTCAGGGTCGTGGCCGAGGATATCGGTCCACCTAACTCATTTGAGACGGAGTCGTTCGGCGATTACGCCGACGTCCAGTTGGGATCTTGCGATGTCGCAGACAAGCTGGAATGCCTCGTCATCGGTGAGTTGAGGGGACAGGCCTTTCAGATCGCAGAACACGACTGTGCTGAGCCACGCGAGTC
>JAJZSX010000398.1 GCA_021849435.1 Actinomycetes bacterium
GGCGCCCACACGGCGACGCGGTCGCCCTTGGCCATCCCGGCGGCGATGAGGGACCGCGCCACGTCGTCGACCGCCGCGTCGAGGGCTTCGTAGGTGTAGCGCACGCCCTGGCCGAGGTCGACGAGGGCCTCGTGGCCCGCCCAGCGCGCCGCGGAGCGTCGCAGGTTCTCCCCGATCGTCTCGCCAATCAGTGCGGTGAGCGACGTCCCCGAGGCGTAGGACGGCAGGGCGATACCCGGTGTCTCGTCCATGGCATCATCGTCCCTTGCCTGCTGCGTTGTCACACTGCCCTCCCCACGATTGATCGATGTGATCCGGGCGACGTACCCGCACGTCGTCGAACGGTCGACGGCACCGCACTGCGGCGAACGCTCGCGCGTGCGCGCCTCGTCCCCCCGATGGTCACGGACTCACCTCTCGTTTCTCCGGCACCACCGGCATTACTAGCACTTCACGCCGCGTGGCGCCGTCGTCGACGTCGGCGACCGAGAAGGACGAGTCGGCGAGCCGCACTCGGATAAGTTGGCCGCGTGAGCCACGACGACCCCACAAGTGCCCCGCGGGTACGCGCGACGCCGCCGAGACCGTGACCGACGAGGCGCGTGACGCGCGCGAGGCTGAGACTCGCCGTGGACGGCTCTTTGCGAGCGCGCGCAGTGCGAGCGTGCCGCTCGCGACGATCCTCGCCACCGTCGGGGTCATCGTCGGTGTCTACGCACTCGGCCAGATCCTCTTCCACCTGAAGGCAATCCTGCTCACGCTGGTCGTCGGCAGCTTCATCGCCATGCTGTTGAACCCGGTCGTGCGGTGGCTGATGCGCCACGGCGTGCGCCGCCGAGGCTACGCAGTCACCGTCGTGATGGTCGTCGCACTCGTCGCCTTCTCGGGGCTCGCGGTCGCCTTCGGGTACCCGCTCGTCAACGGCCTCACCAACCTCGCCAACGCGCTGCCCGGCTACATCCGTCAGGCCGAGGCCGGGCACGGCTGGCTCGGTCACCTGTTCCGCCAGTACCACGTCCAGCACTGGATCACCCACAACACCGACAAGATCACGAACTTCGCCAAGGGCCTATCGCGCCCGGTGCTCGCCCTCGGCCGCGGTGCGATCACGACCACCTTCATGCTCGTCACGATGTTCTTCTACATCGTGCTGCTGCTCGTCGAAGCGCCCAAGCTGCACACCGGCTTCATGGCCCTGCTCTCGGATCGCAACCGGCCACGCGCCGAACGCCTCGGCGCGGTCATCGCCCGCGCCTCACTCGGCTACCTCCTCGGGGGGTTCTTGACCTCGTTCCTCGGGGCCGTCGTCGTCTTCATCACGCTCGTCTCGCTCGGTGTGCCCTACCCCATGCTCTTCGCACTGTGGGTGCTGCTCGTGGACTTCCTGCCCCAGATCGGCGGCGCGCTCGCGGGGTTCCCGACGGTGCTCTTCGCCGCGATCTACTCGCCGACGGCCGGCGTCATCACCCTGATCGTCTTCCTCGCCTACACCCTGATCCAGAACCACGTGCTGAACCCCGTCGTCATGGCCAAGACCGTGAACGTGAATCCGCTGATGATCTTCCTCTCGATCATCATGGGCGCCGAGATCGGGGCGTGGATCGGCGGACTCTTCGGGGGCTTCGTCGGGGTCGTGCTTGCAGTGCCGTTCGCCGCGGCGATCCATGCGACCGTGAAGGAGTTCTGGGAATCCACGCACCCAGGTTCGTGACCGTGCCCGAGGAACCCAACGCCGAGCCGGGCCCGACGTCGACGCCGTCGTGACCGACACCACCAAGATCTACGTGGCCCAGGGGCTGCGCGCGGCGGCCTACGGCTTCGCCACGGTCCTGCTCGCGACCTCGCTCGCCGATCGTGGCCTGTCACGCTGGCAGGTCGGCCTCGTGCTCGGCGCGATGCTCGCGGGCATCGCGATCACCTCGCTCGCCATCGGACGCTTCGCCGACCGGATCGGACGGCGACGTTCGTACGCGATGCTCTTCCTCCTGCTCGGCGCCACCGGGATCGTCTTCGCCGTAACGACGAACGTCTGGCTGCTCGTGCTCGCCGGGCTCACGGGTTCGCTCTCGGTCGAGGTCATCGAATCGGGTCCCTTCACCTCGATCGAGCAGGCGATGCTCGCCGCCGAACGCGTCTCCACGATGCGCACGCGCAATTTCGGCCGCTACAACGCCGTCGCCGCGGCGAGCGGTTCACTGGGTGCCCTCGGGGCTGGACTCGCGCAGTGGGTCATCGGCGGCACCCATGGACCACCGGCGGCCCTATTCCTCGTCTTCGTGCCGATCGCGGTCGGCGGCGCGGCGGTCGCACGGTCCCTGAGCGACGGCGTCGAGGCACCGCGTCGAGGGGTGGTCCGTGGGCGCCTGGTCAACTCAACTTCGGTCGTGCGTCGCCTCGCGAGTCTGTTCGCTCTCGACTCCTTCGCTGGTGGACTCACGGTCTCGGTGTTCGTCGGCTACTGGCTCCATACGCGCTTCCACGCCTCGACGGAGACCATCGGCGCCCTCTTCTTCTTCCTCGGCGTCTTCCAGACGTTCTCGTTCCTCGCCGCGAGCGCCCTCGCGAAACGCTTCGGTCTCCTCGCGACGATGGTCTTCAGCCACCTGCCCTCGAACCTCTTGGTGATCGCCGTCGCCTTCTCGCCCAACCTCACGGTCGCAATCGCGTTACTGATTGCCCGGACCTCGCTCTCCCAGATGGACGTGCCCACGCGCCAGGCCTACGTGATGAACCTCGTCGAGCCCGATGAGCGCACCCCCGCCGCGGCCTACACGAACACCGCGCGCTACGTGACCCGGCCGTTCGGCCCGCCGGTCGCCTCGGCACTCTCGGGGATTGCCCTCGGGCTCCCCTTCGCGGTCGCCGGCTCGATCAAGGTGCTCTATGACCTCACGCTGTGGGCGTGGTTCAGACGGGTGCCGCTACCCGGCGAGCGCGACGACGATTGACCGGTACTCAGCGCGCCGCTCGCGCGCGAAGCTGCAGCCAGAGCACGAGGCGCGCAGTTGGGTCGTCGAGGTCGACGCCGAACTGCTCGACGATCTTGCGCATGCGGTAGCGATGGGAGTTCTCGTGCACGAAGAGCGCGGCCGCCGCGCGGCGCACGTCACCGCCATGGTCGAGATGGGCGAGCAGCGTCGCCTCGTACGCCGAGCCCGTCTGGGCGTCGTGGGCGAGCAGTGCTCGAAGCGGCGCCACGAGGTTGGAATCCTCGGCCACGGCGCGTTCGACGAGTTGCTCGAAGACAATCACGTGACGGTCCTCGGCGACGTCGAGCACGCTGAAGTGACCGCTTCGCGCCATGGCGCGAAGC
>JAJZSX010000399.1:0-1650 GCA_021849435.1 Actinomycetes bacterium
GCACGCTGAGCGACTCGCCCTTGCCGAACTCGGTCATGTTGGCCAAGATCGGCACGTCGATCGCGGCGCGCACCGCGGCGAACTCCCCGGCCGAGAGCAGCGCCTCGGGGAAGATCGCGTCCGCGCCGGCCTCGACGTAAGCGCGGGCGCGGAGAATCGCGGCGTCGAGTCCCTCGAGCGCACGCGCGTCGGTGCGCGCGACGATGAGAAAGTTTGGATCGCGCCGCGCGTCGCGGGCCGCGCGCACGCGCCGGGTCGCATCCTCGAGCGCCACCACCGACTTGCCGTCCAAGTGCCCGCAGCGCTTGGGATTGATCTGATCCTCCACGTGCAGCCCGGCCACCCCGGCGTCTTCGAGGCTCTGGAGCGTGCGCGCGACGTTCATCGGCTCGCCGAATCCCGTGTCGGCGTCAACGATCACGGGCAGGTCGGTCACCCGGGCGATCTGCTGGCTACGCGAGGCGACCTCGCCCGACGTGGTCAGTCCCACGTCGGGCAGTCCCAGGTCGGCCGCAAGCACGGCACCCGAGACGTAGACGCCCTCGAAGCCCTTTTGCTCGATGAGCATCGCCGAGAGGGGGTTGAACGCGCCGGGTAACACGAGGATCTTGCCCGTGTCGAGGCGTGCGCGCAGCGCCGCGCGCTTCTGCGTCGGAGTCATCGCCGCGTGCAGCATCAGATAATCCCCCGGGTGGGCGCAAGGCCTTCGAGTGCGCCGGGCGCCACAAAGGAGAGCTCGAACAGCTCCTCGCCGTCGAGAGAATCGAGGCGCTGGGCGACGTCGAGGAAGCGCTCGATCTCGGCCTCGTCGAGCACGCCGCACGCGAGGTCGCGAAACTTCTCGATGTACGCCGCGCGCGCGAAGGGCGCCGCGCCGAGAGGGTGCGCGTCGGGCACCGCGATCTCGGCGAGGACTCTCGATCCATCAACGAGGCACGCCTCTAGGCGGCCGCCGAAGGCCCTCTCGGTCGGATCGAGGGAGAGGTAGCGGCGGCTCCACTCGGGGTCCTCGACGGTGCGCACCTTGTGCCAGAGTGCGACCGTGTCGGGTCGCGTTGCGCGCGAATGCGCGTAGGAACGCTCGTGGTGCCAGGCACCGTCTTGCAAAGCGACCGCGAGGATGTAGGCGATCGAGTGGTCCAGCGTCTCGCGCGAGGCGTGCGGATCGCTCTTTTGCGGATCGTTCGCTCCCGAGCCGATCACCACGTGGGTGTGGTGCGAGGTGTGCAGGACGATCTCTTCGACGTTGGCCGGATCCCTCAGCTCGGGGTGTTCGACGTGCAGGCGCCGGGCCAGGTCGATCCAGGCCTGGGCCTGGTACTCGGCCGAGTAGGCCTTGGTGAAGGAGTCGAGGATCGCTCGCGTGGGCGCGCCGGGCTCCGGCAGGTCCACCTCGTAGGCGCCCGAGGGCCCGTCCAAGAGGACGGCGACCACACCGTTGTCGCCCTCGTAGATCGGCGTCGGTGAGGTCTGGCCGCGCATCGCGCGGTCGATCGCCTCGATCGCGACCTTGCCGACGAAGGCCGGCGCGTAGGCCTTCCAGGTCGAGATCTCGCCCTTGCGCGACTGGCGCGTGGCGGTCGTCGTGTGCAGGGCCTGGCCGATCGCGTGAAAGGTCACCTCGGGCGAGAGGCCCAGCAGCGCACCCAG
>JAJZSX010000399.1:1660-3313 GCA_021849435.1 Actinomycetes bacterium
ATCGCGCGCGCCACGTCGGCGCCGGTAAGGCCGCGCTCGTGCGCGTGCTGGGCGAGGGCGAGGATCGCCGGGATGTTGTCGCCGGGGTGCGCGTACTCGGCGGCGAGGAACGTGTCGTGGAAGTCGAGCTCGCGCACCGCGACGCCGTTAGCCCAGGCGGCCCACTCGGGCGAGACGCGCACGCCTCCGACGCCGACGACGCTCGCGCCGGGCGCGTGAGGGTGACGCATGGCCATGTCGCGCGCGGCGGCCACGGGGGCGCGAGCCAGCGAGGCCGCGGCCACGGCAGCGTTGTCGATCACACGGTTGATCACCATGTCGAGGACGTCAGCCTCGGGCGCGGGCGCGCTCGCCGCCAGTTGGGCCAGGCGAAAGGCCAGCTGGTCCTCGCGCGCGAGTGGTTCGTCGCTGCGATAGCTACGCAGCGCGTAGATCGTCACGGGATCCGCCGCGAGATGGCCGCGCTGGCGCGCTTGAGCTCCATGACCAGGGCGTCCACGTCGCGCGGAATGTCCTCGATCATCGAGGAGAGCTGGATCGCGGCGACCGTTTCGCCCTCGCGGTCAAAGACCGGCACCGCGATCGACATCGCCCCGGCCTCGCGCTGGCCTTGGCCGAAGGCGTATCCCCGCTCGCGGATCACGCGCAGGCTATCGATGAACTCCTGGCGCCCGAGCACGAGCCCGCTCGCCAGAGGGACGTTGTCGACGCCCTCGAGCAGCGCCTCGAGGTCCTCGGGCGACAGGGCGGCCGCGAGCACGCGCGCGCCGCCCACCATCAGGGGCATCTGCTCACCCAGGGGCAGCTGGTAGCGCAGCGGTGGATTGCTCGGCACGCGAAGCAACAGCACCTGGGTCAGCTCGTAACGCACCGAGAGTGTTGAGGTCAGACCGGTGGAGGCGGTGACCTGCTGGAGGATTGGCTCGGAGATCTGCACGAGGGGATTGGTCAGACGAAACGTCGCGCTGTTGAGCAGCGAGCTGATCCCCAGGCGGTAGTCGAGGCCGTCGCGCTCGACGTAGCCGTGCTTGATGAGAAGGTTCACGATGCGCTGCGTCGTGGCCAGGTGCAGCGACGCGGCCGTCGCGATCTCGGTGAGGCGCATCGGGGCGCGCCGCTCGCGCAACACCCGCAGGATCACGAAGGGCCGGTCGAGCGAGCGCAGGCCGCCGCTCGCGCCTTCGTCGACCTCGGTCGCCTCGACGTCGGCGCGAGGCGAGGAGTCGCCGTTGGCCCGGCCCTTCGTGCGCGCGGTCGTCATGGCACCCCTAGAGGCGACCTTCATCGCGCGCGGTCTCGAGCGTCGCTCGCGCGGGCGACTCGATCGGGGCGGTCCAGGGCGAGGGCGCCCCGAGGTAGGCGCCGGGCCCGAGGCGAAAGTGCTGGGCCTGCTCCTCGGTCTCGATGAAGGGCAGGTCCATGGGAAAGAGCCGGGCCCCGCGCGGGCGCGGCCCGGCCTTGGAGACGTGGCCCCACAGCGAGTGGCCGACGACGTCTTCGGCGAGCAGGGCCGCCTCGATCAGCGCTTCGAGGTCGATCCCGGTCTCAATGCCCAGCTCGTTGCACAGGTCCACCAGGTCCTCGGTGGGGATCATGCGCGTCATGCGGCCGTGCCCGCCGTAGGGGCATCCCCCCATCCCGCCGACGGAGGAG
>JAJZSX010000400.1 GCA_021849435.1 Actinomycetes bacterium
GCCGGCTTCGCGCGACTGGCACTAGTCACGTCGTTCTCAGCTTGGGAAGGTACATGTCGATCGAAGTCGCATTTCAGTAACTACCTGGTAAGAAGTAATTTCCAAACACGAGAGGTTTGGCTTTGCTTTTGCCGGGCAGGTTCTGGGCAGGGGCAGGGGCAGGGGCAGGGCAGTCAGCAGGCAGGGGATTCGAGGTGAAGTGGGTCCGGGTTGCGTGAGTACTTCACCGGCCGTGATGCGTGGATCGCTGATCAGGTAGATTGCAGGACACCGAACAAAGTGATTGCATGACACCGAACAAGGTGATTGCAGGAAACCGAACAAAATCATTGCAGGACACCGATCGGATGTTAGAGTTGCCGTGCGTGGCAAATCAGACTCCATATCTCCCAAGAGTGGTCGACAGTCTTCTTAGCGCGTCCCTCGAAAAGCCCGTGGCCGTCGTCATCGAAGGGGCCAAGGGGGTCGGCAAGACTGAGACAGCCACCCACCACGCGGCAAGTCGCGTGCTGTTGGACGTGGACCAGGAAGCAAAAGCTGCTGCAGCTGTTGACCCTTCGCTGGTGCTCGCCGGTGACAAGCCGCGTCTGCTTGATGAGTGGCAGGAGGTACCCCAACTCTGGAACAACGTTCGCCGAGCAGTGGACGCTCGCGAGGGCCCCTTCATCCTGACCGGATCCGCGGTTCCCGCGGATGATGCATCGAGGCACACGGGGGCGGGCCGATTCAGTTGGATTCGTATGCGACCGATGACGCTCTTTGAACTGGGGCGCTCGTCGGGATCCGTGTCGCTTCGCGGACTCCTCGACGGCGAGACAACGAACGTCAACGCGGGAGAGTTGGGCATTGGCGAACTCGCCGAGCTCATTTGCATCGGGGGCTGGCCGGCGCTCGTTGGCAGCGGAGTTGACGCGGCGAGTCACTTCCTGGGCGGTTACCTCGACTCGATCGCGAGAGCGGACATCCAAAAAGTCGACGGCGTAGGACGCGACCCTGACCGCGTTCGGCGCGTACTTCGCTCACTAGCGCGCAACGTCAGCACTGAGGTCGCCATTACGACGATCGCAAGCGACGCGGGTGGATCTGATGGACCGGTCGACCCCGACACCGTGAGTTCGTACTTGCGAGCGCTCGAACGGTTGATGGTGCTAGAAGATCAACCCGCCTGGGCGCCGCGCTTGCGATCGAGGGCCCGGCTGCGCTCCGCATCGAAGCGGCACCTGTGCGACCCCAGTCTGGCTGCCGCCCTACTGAACGCGACACCCGAGCGACTGCTTAAGGACTTCAATTTCCTCGGTTTTCTGTTTGAAAGTCTGGTCGTGCGCGACCTTCGCGTCTACGCACAGAGCAATGGAGCGACAGTCTCGCACTATCGCGACAATGTGGGTGAGGTTGACATCATCATCGACGGCGGGGAGCATTGGGCGGCAGTGGAGGTGAAACTCGGAATCTCGTATGTCGATGAGGCAGCTACTAGTCTGCGGCGCTTCCTTGGACGAATTGAAACGGCGCATCACGGTGAACCAGCCTTCCTCGCTGTCGTCCTTCCAACTCCATACGGGTACGTCAGAGAAGATGGCGTGCATGTCATTCCGATTCATGCATTAGGTCCCTGAGCGGGTGGGGGCTGCCCCAGCAAAGGTGCGCTTGCGACTTGGTCGTCAGAACAGTCCCGTGATGAAGGTTGCGTAATCACTAGTCAGTTCGTGTCCATCAAACCGTGGCAACTCCACGGGGCGTTCACCGAGTTCGACCGGAGGCGCACGTCCCTCGGGAAGAGGGGTAGGTCGTCGACGCGGGTGGTGCCCACGCACCATGACGACGTTGGGATGACGTCACGACGCATCGGGAGACTGAGGGTCAGTGATCCGACCCATCGGCAGCCACGAGTTTATCCGCCGAGAGGGCGAGACCCCGTCTCGCCCTCTCGACATCAACTGTTACGAGACTCAGCAGCCCGACACGTTCCCCGACACGTTCACTGCGTGGAACATGCCGCTGTCGCCGTTCAGGTTGGCATGAAACATCGCGACGCTTCCCATGGACGCGTCACTGAGCATGTTGCAAGCCCCGATCAATCCAGATGGGGTCGGCGGCGCGGCGGCGGACGCGGTGCCGACGAACGCGGTGGCGGACAGCGCCGCTCCCGCGAGAACTACCACGACTCTCTTGAACATGTGACCCCCTCTTCTCGTGGCGGCGGATGCCGCCATCCACGACGGCCACTTCAGTCGACGTCGCCCGGTTGAGACGTCGGCCCCGGATCTATCGGTCGCGGTGGCTAAATAGCCGACCGAAATAGTCATCGCCTTCGACGGTAAGACGATGAGTCGCGCCGATCATCCGGCATCTCCCTCAAGTTCGTGGCTGAGGGTGGCAGCGAGCTCGGTCCGATTTCGGGCGCCCAGCTTGGCGAGGATGTGTGAGACGTGTCGCTCGACGGTCTTGCGCGAGAGAAAGAGAGTCTGGGCGATCTCGGGATTCGTGGCGCCGGCGGCCACGAGGCGAGCGACCTCGCTCTCTCGCGAGCTGAGTGTGCCCACGTCACTGGTCATTCCTCTCTGCCACGTACGCACACCGAGCCCTCGTAGCGCCTGGAGTGCGAGCTGCTGCTCGCTGCGCGCGCCCATCGACGCGGCTTCGTTCGCCACGGCTCGGAGTGACTCAATTCTCGATTCGTGGTCCATTTCGGCGAACTGGGCGGCGTCGAGTTCGATCCACAGCCGCATCAGCTCCTGGCCTGCTGAACGCGCGAGGTCAGCCGCCGCGTCGAACAGCGGACCGCTTTGCGCGACGTCGCGACGTGCCGCGACGAGGGCTCGGGCGTACGCGTAGCGAGCGGCCGGCCCCGGAGACGGATGGGGATGGGCCGAGAACCACTCGTCGAGATCGGCCTCGACCTCAGTGAGGTCGCCGAGTCGAGCCTGGGCCTCGGCGAAGTGGAGCACTGACTCCCACCGGCATCGCCCGCAGTCCGCCGCCAGGGCGTCTTCGTGGGCTAGTGACTTAAGGACGACGAGTTCCTCGGCGCTCGGCGCGGCGAACCGTCCGATCAGCCACACGTGGATCACCCGGATGACGAGGCGAAAGTGCGGGTCGGGCTCGGCGGCGATCGCGTCCTCGATCGCTGTCACGCTTCGACGCCAGTCGTCTCGGCTGGCGTCCACGCTGTGGGCGACCGCTTGGAGTATGCCGAGGGTGAAGCGGCGAGGGGGGCCGACCCTTACGGCGATTTCTAACGCTCGCTGCAGCGTCTCGGACGCCTCGTCGAGACGACCGCGATGATGCGCGATCCACCCGAC
>JAJZSX010000401.1 GCA_021849435.1 Actinomycetes bacterium
GTCACGTACGCGAAGATGGCATCTCTCCGGAGTTCCATCCTACCTTCTGCCAAGCTGCGCTCAATTCCGGAGATGAGACTCTTCGAGTGATTAATCTGAGTATTGTAGCGGCGCAGGTTTATTTGGGCTAAATCATACTTCTGCCCGAGAGTTTCGACCCGACTGCCAATCGACTGAATCTGTCTATAAAGGATCGCGGCTTGAGCCCGAGCAGTGCCGACGTCTGACGCCCCGGATGAAGCAGTCGGAACGATAACCAAACTAGATAATGTCGCAAGAATCGCGACGGCGAGGGAAACGCCCTGTTGCGCTTGGGAACCTTTGGCTCGCTTTCGCATCTACCTACGCCGCCGGCGCTCGACGCGAGTCATACCCGTAAGGCTACCCTGAGAATAGGTAAGGAGGTCGGAGCCTCTTGATTGAAAGGGAAATGAGGGATCTCACCTGGCACGACGGCTCTTGGGCCGGAGCTTCATCCGCCAACTCGGACACTCGTCGTGAGTCGGGACCCCGGCTCAGACTGGAGTCCAGATTCCCCGTCCCTACCCGCCGGAGTTCCGGTGTCGAGCGATCGATCTCGCCCGACGACGAACGAAGTGCGTCGCCAAGGTTCCAGGGATCTCTGAGAGGTGTCTGCATAACTGGATGCACCAAGTCGACATCAATCAGGGGGTCCGTGAGGGTGTGAGAAGCGAGCCGAGCTGGTGTGTCTTCGTTGTGAGAAGCGCGTCCAGACGATGGAGATCGAAATCTTGAAGGGCGCCGGCGTCTTCTTCGTAGGGGAGAACGTCCTCCCAAAGTGACGACGCCGACGCAGAGCTCGACCGGCTGGTCTCGGATGGCCTAGTAGGATTCGTAACTAGTCCAGCCTCGAGAAACTCGGTCGATGGTGACACTCGTTGTACTCGCGTACGTCGGATACGTCAAGGCTCGTGGTGCGTGGATTAGCCCTCGATGGAGCCGGTGGAGGGATTCGAACCCACGACCTGACGATTACAAATCGCCTGCGCTACCACTGCGCCACACCGGCCGACGTGTCAAGGCTAGTGAACGCGGGCGTCGCGTTCTAATGGGATTGGGAGGTTTGTCTCAGATGAGGCAGGCTTCCCACTGAGCCGCTGACTGGTGAGCACTCACTGGGCCTGAACCTTGAGTTCTACATCTAGATCGTGCCCCAGCCGGTCGGTGAGGTTGACGGAGAAGGCTGGAGGGGTGTCGTGCCAGGAGCACTGATCCATTAGGTCGCCGCCGTTGTCCTCGAGGCTCGAAACCATCGAGTAACGGAGGTGATCACGTGATATTCGTCGGAGTGGACTGGGCCGAGGCCCACCACGACATCTGCGTCCTTAGCGAGGCGGGGGAGGTTCTCGCTCGCAAGAGGATCCCGGACACGCTTACGGGCGTGAGAGCCCTGCACGAGCTGCTGGGTGAGCACGCCGAAGAGCCCGAAGAGGTGCTCGTCGGCATCGAGAAGGACCGCGGTCTCCTCGTCACGGCGATGTTGGGCGCTCGCTACCGCGTCTACGCCATCAACCCGATGTCGGCCGCGCGCTATCGCGAGCGCCACGTCACCTCGGGATCGAAGTCCGACCCCGGTGACGCGAAGGTGCTCGCCGACCTCGTTCGCACCGACCGGCACAACCACCGCGAGGTGGCCGGCGACTCGGAGGGCGCCGAAGCGATCAAGGTGCTCGCACGCGCCCACCAGAGTGCCATCTGGGCCCGCCAGCGCGAGGCGAACGCCCTGCGCAACGCCCTGAAGGACTACTACCCGGGGGCGCTCGTCGCCTTTGGCACCGATCTCGACGATCGCGACGCGGTGGCGATCCTCGAGATCGCCCCGACGCCACCACTCGGACGCCAGCTGTCCACGGCGAAGATCACCGCAGCGCTAAAGCGGCTCATCGGAAATCAACGGGGTGTGATCGTCGCCAGGAGATCCCAGTTGGGTCTGCCTGCGTAGAGCAGAGCGCGGATTCGGTAGTTGGTGAATGAGCGAAAGCCGAAAGCGACCCGCTTCACGCGTTTGATCAAGTTGTTCGCCGCCTCGGTCGGTCCGTTGGTGAAGTGCGCGCGGTGCCAAGCAATGATCTCGTCGCGCCAACGCTTCAAGGTTCGCCCGAGTGAGCGAACTTCGACGGGCCAAGAGGGATCGTTCATGTCGCGGATCAGTTCGTCGATCCACTGCTGTGCGAGCTCGTAGTCGGGGACGCTGTAGAGCTCGCGAACTGCCTCCTTGGCGCTGTAGCAGGCGGCGACCTGCTGTCGTCGGTCCCCGGCGGTGAGGAGTCCGAGCAACTTCTCGCGACCGTTCTCGCTGAGCCGTTCGCTCGCCATGGTGAGCAATCGCCGAGCCCGATAGAGAGGGTCGTTCTTGTGGCCGCGGTGTCCGAAGACCTCGTTTTGAATGCGACGACGGCACTCGTCGACCTTTTGGTTGGCGAGCTTCACCAGATGGAAGGGGTCCGCGATCTGGCGGGCCCAGGGCAGCGCCTCGTTGAAGACTTTGCGATAGGGGCCCGAGAGGTCGAGCGTGGCGTAGGCAACGTTGAAGCGCCACAGGCACGTGCGTTCCTGCAGCCAGGAAATCGGCTCGTGGCTGTCGCGACCAGGCACGACGTCGAGCAGCTGACCACTGGCCACGTCAACGATCGAGGTAGTGAAGCGCTGGCGGCGGTAGTCGCCCTCGCGCACGAAGAGCGTCTCGTCGAGTCCCAGCGCCTCGACGAGGCCGAAGCGTTCGTGGTCGTCGTCGACGAGCGCCTCGCCGTAACGAAGGAGGGTGTCGTTGACGGTGTGCCAATCACAACCGAGTTCGTCGGCGATCTCTTGGACGCTGCGCCCGCACTTGCCGATCTGGCGAGTCAACCATCGTCCGGCCCGGTCGGTGACGAGGTGTCGGGGAAAGGCGATGCGGGTGTCAACCTCGCTCCAGGAGCCCTTCGGACAGTCGGAGTCGGGACAGACGAACCGGCGCTTGTGCCAGACGATCGTCGTTGGCCGTCCGTTTATCGGCAGGTCCACGAGATTGACCGCGTGACGGTCCTTCACGCGGGCGAGCACCCCGCATTCCGGACAGCCCACCAGTTCACGTCGGCACTCGACGTGGATCGTGACCTGACCGCGGTGCTCGCCCACGACCTCTCGGATGTCCACGTCGAGCAGGTCGACGAGGATCTCGCACATGCGGGTAGGGTCTGTTGCCACGGGGGTTCTTCCGATCTCTAGGCGTCAACTACCTAAAGATTTGCAGAACCCCCGCCTTTCGTTAGCCCCTCGTCACGACCATTCCTTC
>JAJZSX010000402.1 GCA_021849435.1 Actinomycetes bacterium
GCCTACGCACGATCATCGTCGGCGGCGCCGCGATGCCCTACACGCTCGTCGAGCGGTGGCGCGAGAGGGGCGTGGCCGTCGTCCAGGGGTACGGACTCACCGAGGCCTCGCCGAACGTCTGCTACCTCGCGGCCGACGAGGCGTCGCGCCGACCGGGCTCGGTCGGCCAGCCCTACTGCTACGTGGCGGTCGCCATCCGCGACGTTGACGGCCGCACGATCGAGGGTCCCGGGCGCGGCGAGCTGTGGGTGCGCGGCCCGAACGTCTTCGCCGGCTACTGGCGCAACGAGGCGGCGACTGCCGCGGTGAAGGTCGGCGGCTGGCTCGACACCGGCGACGTCGCCGAACGCGACCGCGACGGCTACTACCGGATCGTGGGACGCACGAAGGAGATGTTCGTCTCGGGCGGCGAGAACGTCTTTCCCGTCGAGGTGGAGCGGGTGCTCACCGCGTTCCCCGACGTGGCCGAGGCCGCCGTCGTGGGCGTGCACGACTCGAGGTGGGGCGAGACGGGCGCGGCGTTCGTCGTAGCCCGTCGCGGGGCGCGCATCGACGTCGACGCACTGATCGCGCACTGTCGGACCCACCTGGCCTCCTTCAAGGTCCCTCACACCATCGAGGTGGTCGACCAGTTGCCCCAGACCCACATCGGCAAGGTCAACAAGGTGGCGCTTCGCCTGCGCGCGGGTGGTGGTTGCTGAGCCACGTCGACGCACGTCGCTGACGGCGACGTGACACCGTGGCCCTACGATGCGTGCACGTGATCGTCCGCGAGACGACTTTGAAAAGAAATCACCAAATGCTGTCGTAGGCTAACGGTGCAGTCGAAGGGGCACGATGGCCAGAGTTGAACGAAATAATTCGGCGACAAAGACCCACATTCTGAATGCAACGATCGAACTGCTCGTGTCACGCTCCAGCTCCGAGATCAGGATCGTGGACATCGCCAAGCACGCGAACGTCGGCATCCCGACGATCTACTACCACTACGCCTCGCGCGAGGTCCTCATCTCCGAAGCACAGGTTGAGAACTTCCGGCGGCTGATGGCCAATCGCAACCCGTTCCTCGCGGTGTGGCGCGAAGCGCTCGACACCGGCGACCGGGAACGCTTCGTCGAGTCCTTCCACGCCTATCACCTCTCCATCGCGTCCGACGACCTCATCGAGCCGATGTGGGAGATGATCCGAGTCCTCGCCGACATCCGCACCGACCGCGAGGCCCGCCGCCGCTTCGTCGAGATCCACGACGCCGCGCTCGAGGAGCGTTGGAAGATCTTGGTCGACGCGCAGCAGCTCGGGTGGCTCGACCCGGACCTGGACGCGCGCGCCTTCGTCGCGCACTCGGGCACCGCCATCCTCGGGCGGATCCTGCTCGAGGGCTCCCAGGGCTTCGCGATCGAGCCTGAGGCGGTGCACCGCATGATGTGGACCGTCATCGGCCCCAAGGGCGACCAAGCCGCGCACTGACCCGCGAGTCCGCCGCGCGCGGTCGCGGACCCGGCACCCGTGCTAGCCGCGCGGGCTACTTGCCGAAGCGTCGCTCGCGCCGGGTGAAGTCGCGCAGGGCGCGCAGCAGGTCGATCCGGCGGAAGGCTGGCCAGTAGGGATCGACGAAGGCGAACTCGGCGAAGGCCGACTGCCAGAGCAGGAAGCCCGAGAGCCGCGACTCGCCGCTCGTGCGGATCACCAGGTCGATGTCGGGCAGGTCGGCGGCGTAGAGGTTCTGGGCGATGCCGTCGGCGTCGATCCGCTCGGCGATCTCGTCGGCCGCGACGCCCTGGTCGGCGAGGTCGGTCACCAGCGAGCGGCACGCGTCGACGATCTCCTGGCGCCCGCCGTAGCAGAGGGCGATGTTGACGGCCATCGTCGGGTCCGCAACCGAGGCCACCTCGTCCACGGCGCGCTTGGCGGCCTGGGCGAGGGCCGGTGGGAGCAGGTCGAGGCTGCCGCTGACCGCCAGGGAGAACCCGAGACGCCGCGCTTCGGCGGGGAGCCGCTCGAAGAGGCCGTTCAACACGTCGAAGTACGGTTCGAGCTCCTCGGCCGGTCGCTGCAGGTTCTCGGTGGAGAGCACCCAGACGGTCACCGCGCG
This sequence comes from Actinomycetes bacterium, assembly GCA_021849435.1. The sequence continues at coordinate 2,093 of JAJZSX010000402.1, forward strand.
GATGTCGAGGTCGGCGCACCAAGCGAGGAGCTCTTCGAACTTGGACATGCCCGCCTGGTAGCTCTTGCGGTACTCGCCACCCTCCTCGCGCGCGTAGCGTCGGTGGCCGTCCATGATCACGCCGATGTGACGAGGCAGCGTCGACGTCGGCAGGCTGGCGGCCAGACGCCGCTCGTAGAGCCGATATAGGGACCGCGACAGGGCCACGAGCCTTCTCCCCGTAGTCGAACTGAACCACTTCGATGTTACCGCCGGCCGTGATCGCAGCGCCGGTGGGGCGCGGTCGATAGGCGCGTCGCACGGTGCGGTTATCTTCGGAACCGTGCCCGACGCCACTTTCTGGATCGGTGAGGACCTCGGCGTCCTCGCCGACGCGTTGGGCGGCGGCGACGTCCGCCCGTCCGATCCACTGACCCCACTCACGGTCGTCGTGCCCAACTCGCTCGTCGGCCAGTGGCTGGAGCAGTCGCTCGCTCGAGCGTCGGGTCGATTCGGCGTCGCGGCGAACCTCGACGTGATCCTGCCCGCCACCCTCATCGGCCGAGCCCTCTACGACGAGCCGGCCGACTTCGAGCGCTGGGGCGCGGACGGGTTCGCGCTGGGCATGCTCGGTGCTCGCCGCGACGCGCGCGAGCTCAGCGTGGCCGAGGCGTGGCGACGGGGCCAGCGCCTCGCCGACGTGCTCTACTGGCGTCCCGAGCAGTTCGAGGAGTACCTCGGGGCCAACGGGAACGAGCGCGAGCGCGCCGTCGTCGGGGTCCTTCGCGAGCGGGGACTGCGCACGCCCTGGGCGGCGCTCGACGAGCCGATCGAGCGAGTCGACGACGCGTTCGCCGGACGCCTCGTGGTGTTCGACTGCGGCGAGCTGACCATGGGTGACCTGCTGGCTCGCGTGGTGGCCCGGGTGGCCGAGCGGGCGCGGGTCGACGGGTACGTCGTCGCGCCGGTATCGGACGCGAAGGGCGCGTCGCTCGCCGCGCGCTGGTCGGCCACCACGGCGGCGCACGCGAAGCGGTGGCGGGCAATCCTGCCCACGGCGGACTGGCGCGTCCTCGAAACCACCAGGCGCACCGGGAGGATGCGCGACGAGGTCGTGGCCCGGCTCGCCGCGGCGCCGAGTGCACTGGCGGCGACCGAGCGGGCGACGGACCTCGTCGAGGTGCACGGAGCCGTGGGTTTCGCTCGTCAGGTCGAGATCGCGCG
>JAJZSX010000403.1:0-1493 GCA_021849435.1 Actinomycetes bacterium
GAGCATGACCAGGGCGACCGGTGGCGTCGCCGCGACCGGGACCTTGCCCGTCGAGGTCTTGATGAAGTCGGCTCCGGCGAGCATGGCGAGCCAACTCGCGCGCCGTACGTTGTCGTAGGTCACGAGTTCGCCGGTCTCGAGGATGACCTTCAGGTGAGCCGACCCGCAGGCCGCCTTCACCGCGACGATCTCGTCGAAGACCTGGCCCAGTCGCCCCGCGAGGAAGGCGCCGCGGTCGATGACCATGTCAATCTCGTCGGCGCCGGCGTTGCGCGCCTCGGCGACGTCGGCGAGCTTCACGGCCAGTGAGGCCCGGCCCGACGGGAAGGCCGTCGCCACCGAGGCGACGGCGACCGGCGCGTCGCCGAGGGCCCGCTTCGCGGTGGCAACGAGGTCGGGGTAGACGCACACGGCCGCGACCGAGGGGACCTCGTGGTTCCTCGGGTCGGGTCGCGCGGCCTTGGCACAGAGCGAGGCCACGCGCCCGGGCGTGTCGGCACCTTCGAGGGTCGTGAGATCGACCATGGCGATCGCGAGGTCCAGCGCGGCCAACTTCGAGGACCGCTTGATCGAACGGGTGGCGAGCTTGGCCGCACGGGCCTCGAGCCCGACCGCGTCAACGCCAGAGAGGCTCGCGAGCACCGAGCGCAGCTCGACCTCGGACTCGATTCGCGGCCCCGATCCGTGGGCCGCGAAGCGCACGGCGCTTGGAGCACCAACCGAGCGGAGTGGTGTGGTCGTCACCCCGTCCACGCTAGCAACGTGCCGTCGCTGGCTCATTTAGCGCGCGAACTGGGGCAGCTCGCCCGCCGCGAGACGCTGCGCGAGCGACGGCGCGGCGGCGTCCTTCGCGCTCAGCACCGGCTCGCCCGACAGGCGCCACGGCACCGCGACCTGCGGGTCGAGTGGGTTCACCTCGAGCTCGAGGGCCGCGTTGAAGGGCGAGGAGAGCAAGTAGGTCAACACCGCCTGCTCACTGGTCACGCAAAAGCCGTGCGCGACGCCCACGGGCAGGTAGACCGAGCGTCCGTCGCCCGCCTCGAGCGTGACCACCTCGACGTGTCCGAAGGTCGGCGAACCGACGCGCACGTCGACGATCACGTCGTCGAGGGAGCCCGCCGCGCAGGTGACCACCTTGGCCTGGCCCTCGGGGGCGAGCGAGTAGTGCAGCCCGCGCACCACGTCGCGCGCCGACAACGAGAGGTTCGCCTGGCGCACGGTGAAGTCCACGCCCGCCGCCTCAGCGTCGGGGGCCTTGAACCACTCGCGGAAGAAACCCCGCTCGTCGCCGAAGACCGGAGACTCGAGGACGTAGAGGCCGGGGATTACCCGGGGGACGAGGTTCACGCCACCGTCTCCTTCAGCGGGCGCCACCACGACTCGTTCGCCTGATACCACGCGACGGTCTCGGCGAGCCCGGTCGTAAAGGGCACCCGCGGCTCGTAGCCGAGCTCGGCGTGGATCTTGCCCCAGTTCACCGAGTACCGACGGTC
>JAJZSX010000403.1:1503-3294 GCA_021849435.1 Actinomycetes bacterium
GAGCCGGTCGGGCACGGCGCGCACGGCGCTCTCGTCGGCCCCGCAGAGCTCGAGCAGGCGCGTGGTGAGCTCGCGGTTGGTCAGTTCGGTGCCCCCACCGATGTTGTAGACCTCGCCCGCCCGGCCGGCCTCCAGGACCGCGAGGATGCCGCGGCAGTGGTCGTCCACGTGGAGCCAGTCGCGCACGTTCAGCCCGTCGCCGTAGAGCGGCACGGACTCGCCGTCCATGAGGTTGGTCACGAACAGCGGGATCACCTTCTCGGGGAACTGACGGGGGCCGTAGTTGTTCGAGCAGCGCGTGACCATGACCGAGAGCCCGAAGGTGCGGTGGTAGGCGAGCGCCGCCAGGTCCGAGCCGGCCTTGCTCGCCGAGTAGGGCGAGTTCGGCTCGAGCACGTGGTCCTCGCGCCACGACCCCTCGGGGATCGAGCCGTAGACCTCGTCGGTGGAGACGTGGACGAAACGCTCGACCCCGGCGCGCCGGGCGCTCTCGAGGAGCTGCTGGGTCCCGAGCACGTTGGTGAGAAAGAAGTCGCGTGCTCCGGTGATCGAGCGGTCCACGTGGCTCTCGGCGGCGAGGTGCACCACGGCGTGGGCCCCCGCGAGCGCCCGGTCGACGACGGCGGGGTCGTTGATCGACCCGTGCACGAAGCGCGCCCCCGCGCTGAGCGCCTGGTCCATGTTCTCGCGCCGGCCCGAGTAGGTGAGTGCGTCGAGCAGGACGACGTCGTCGTAGCCCAAACGATCGGCGTCAGCGAGCAGCAGCTCGGCGAAGCGCGAACCGATGAACCCGGCCGCCCCGGTGATGACAACGCGCATGCTCTACCTCGGCCTCGAAAGGGGTTTGTTGGCCTCTTATACTAATGGGGTGAAGGGAATCATCCTGGCCGGTGGCAGCGGCACCCGGCTGCACCCGATCACGCGGGCCGTGTCCAAGCAGTTGCTGCCGATCTACGACAAGCCCATGATCTATTACCCCCTCAGCACCCTGATGCTGACGGGGCTACGCGAATTGCTCTTGATTACGACGCCCCACGACCAGGCGGCCTTCCAACGGCTCCTCGGCGACGGCAGCCAGTTCGGGCTCTCGCTCTCCTACGTCGTCCAGGACCAGCCCAACGGACTCGCCGAGGCCCTGATCCTCGGTGAGTCATTCCTCAACGGTGACAAGTGCGCCCTCATCCTCGGCGACAACCTCTTCCACGGACCCGGGCTGGGCACGCACCTGCGCGAGAATACCGACGTGTCCGGGGCGCTCATCTTCGCCTACCAGGTGAAGGACCCCGAACGCTACGGCGTCGTCGAATTCAATGACGACGGGCTCGTGCTCTCGATCGAGGAGAAGCCGGTCGCTCCGAAGAGCAACTACGCCGTGCCGGGCATCTACTTCTACGACGAGCGCGCGAGTGAGTTCGCCCGCGAGCTCGCCCCGAGCGCGCGCGGCGAGCTCGAGATCACGGCCTTGAACAACGCCTACCTCGAACGCGGCGAGTTGCGCGTCGAGGTGCTCTCACGGGCCACGACGTGGCTCGATACCGGCACGCATGAGTCCCTCTACGAGGCCGGGGGCCTCATCCGCACCCTGCAGCACCGCAGCGGCCTTCGCATCGGCGACGTCGAGCAGATCGCCCGAGACCAGGGCTGGATCTAGGCGACCACGCTGGTCGCGACGACCGTCGCGTAGCATTGCCGAAAGTCCAGGGAGGTCCCATGTCCACGATCGCCGTTCCGTCCCCGCGCCGCGTCCTCGCCGACGCCGTGGCCTCGTCGCGCGTCGCCGACGCCGTGCTC
>JAJZSX010000404.1 GCA_021849435.1 Actinomycetes bacterium
GTGCGGTTTACTTTTCTCCGCCTGCCGAGCGCGTGTACCTTGCGGCACACCTAATTGGCGTTCAAGCAAGGTGCGAAGGACCGATCGGGACACACCCCGCAGTGCTTGCGGTTACGAGAGACGAATCCGTGGATGCTCCGAACGTGGGAATCCCCGCGGCCGAAGCCCACAACTGTACGGTGAAGGAGAGGGACTTGCAGCCCCCGTGGCTGACCGGAGATGAACGGTGATGAAGTCTGTACGGCGGCGAGCTATCGGGAACACCTCAGCACTCGTGCTCGTTGTTCTGACGCCGCTGCTGCTCGCGGGGTACTCAGCGTCATCGTCTACGACTGCCCAAGCCGTGACTTCGCATCCCGCGTGCGACGCTTCACAGATTACGGTGACAGCGGGCAAGACGCTCACCAATGCGACCTACGCGGTGAGGACGACGTCGGGACTTCACCAGGTACGCGCCGACGAGCTCGTTCCGGTGTATTTCTACAACACGGGAGCGACCTGTCACCTGTTGATGGGTGCACCTCAAGTGCTTGCGGTGCGCAATACGAAGGACGTCACCGATCTCGCCACACTCTCGATGCACGACGTGTCGATTCCGAGCGGTGCTGTCGACACCCGGCGACGGGTTGTTGTTCGCCATCAGAAGATCGAAGCCCTCTTCGTGGTTGTTAGGCCCGTTGCCGGGCCGACGTTCAGGGGCTGTCACCCGGCTACGGCGACCGGGCTCGTAGTACAGGGCTACGGCGGCCCCGTCGGCACCTTCCACTGGATTCCTCGCCAACTGCGAGACGTCTGCTTCGACACGGGGGTGGGGCGCAGCGTCGTGAACTTCGGCATCAACTGGCCCCCCGCGTAACCATCACTTCGCAGGGTGTCTCACGGGCGTGGGTGCTACCGGTCGAAGGGCGATTCGAGGGCGTAGACCCATAGTCCGTGCGTGGCAAAGGTGAGTGCCACACGACGGTGGTGTTTGGGGACGAGGGTTTACGGAATTGCTGGGACTACGCGCAGGTCGTGGCGCCACATCACGCATCCGCACGAGTGAAGAGCGACAATCCTGCGGCGAGCGGTGACGGATCCAATGGCGCCAATTGAGATTGGCGACAACTGCGTTCACGACTCACTCAACGAGACCAAGGATCGCACGCAGGACCGCATCCTTGATCTCTCGCCGAAGCGCAGTGTCCCCGTGGTCGGTTACAGCGATGTTGGTTCCTCCCCAACCGCTTCGACGTTCGGATCGTACGACGAGCACTGAATTCTTCCGGTCCAACTGCATCAACGTGACCGAGGCCGTTCCGATCGCGAACTCGATGTTCGTCGAACCAGAGTTGATCACATCGTCAATGGCACCCTGCACACGATCCTCGAGCCATTCCGGCAACGTCAGGTCGAGCCGTTCGTCCGGTGACGACTCGAGCGCCTCAATTTTCGGATCGGCGAGCAGTTCATCGACGAGACCCCTCGAGCCCGCCACGTAGGTCCAGGGCAAATCAATTTCGCTCGCGATGAACCACGACCGATCCTCTGGCCACCACAGGTTGGGCGACTGGAACCGGGAAGTCATGAAACACGTCGCACCCGCCACGGGGCCCTCAAACATCGCATAGGAACGCCACGGCAACTCGAGGACGGCCATCTCGTCAGATCGGCGTGGCACATCCTCAAAGACGGGCCCGTCAACGGTCACATCACCGCCATAGCCTTCCCAGACGCCAAAGGAACAACTACCCGACGTCCAGACGACAAGTCTTCTCACCAGTTCGAGGGTGTCAGATCGCGATAGTGATCCGACCCGTGGTCCCCCCTGGCCGGACCACGGGGGCTCGGCCGACGGCGCCACTTCGGGGAGTGCCACGTGATGCCACTGGACCGAGGGCTCGAGCGCCACGCCACTCCAGCGCGAGACATCCGCCCAACGAATTAGTGGCTGGCCGTTCTCGTCGCACACGGGATGAAGGATGCGCGCGTACGCGTCAAAACCTGTCGGCACCCACGAAGACGCCACACAGTCCCACGGCGGCCGGAGGCGTTCACGGAACCAGTCAAAGCGCGACATGGCGTCTTTTGGCTCGGCCTGGTTGGACGTCATTGACGCATTGTCTCACGGCCGCGCCTCATTCTTCGCTTCGACCGCCTTCGTCGATCACTGCTCTACGGGGTCCGAACTTTGAAACGATGCCGGGATTCGCGGCTCACGACTCCATCGTGGCGCCTGAACCACCACGGTCTTCCACTAGTCCTCCGGGATTTGGGCTGAGCGTTCACCGTCGCACGAACGAGGGTGGAGGTTACCGCGCCGATCCGTTAGCGCACGAGGCACTCCAACTAACAACTTCGGATTTCCACCCCCTCGAATCCATTGCGCAGTAATCGAGGACGACTCGTACACACGGCGATGAGCTCGCTCGTCGATCCCCGCGCAATCGCAAAGCGCCATTCAGGTATCTGATTGACAACGACGCTCGTTACTCGCAGTACACCGTCCCTGGCCCGTGCGGGGAAGAACCGACTCGCCCAGTAACGAAGCTCGCGCAGTGACGGGACCCGATGAAACGTGTAGGTCTGGTCGACGGCGAGTTGCGCGACGTCCATGGCTTCGCCCGAGATCCAGGTAAGTGAACGCTTCGGACCCGTCAGATCGGTAGCGATCAGGTTCGCCGCGTCGATCTGCGGATTGCACCACCTCGCGATGGCTCGGGTCTGTGTCCTGGGACGAGAGACGCCACAGATGACGTCCGGCGTTGCGCCCTTGCCGATCGTGAAGGTGTGGGTCAACGAGCCCCGTTTGTAGGTGACGACGAGACCCTCGACGGCGTATGCGTGGTGCGTCAACGGTGCGCTGAGCCCGACCCAGATCGCATTCGAATGAGCGAGGTTGACGGTGGCGCCGTAGGCGGGGACCACGGCAACGCGCCCGTCCCGTCTGGCTTGAGAGGGGTTGAAGCGAACTGGCCAACCTTCAACCACGCCGATTCGATCCGCCCGGGCCGCGAACTCGACACCCACGATTCGAGGGACCCCAAAGTCAGTGAGCGGAATCAGCCTGACGCCGGTGATGCGAATGGACTTGGGTGCAGGACTGGAGAAGTTGAACGAGAAGGCGGTTACCTGCGAAGGCGTCGCAGCCAGTGCGCTGCCCGTGCTGTCGGCCCCGGTGGCCACGACAACCGGTGACCAGGACCGCACGATCGCGAGAGCGGTGACACTCAGCGCGGCGGCGAGGAGGATGATTACTGCACCGCGTACGGCGTTTCGCAAGCCCCGCTGCATCGACAGTCGTGTCGTGAATC
>JAJZSX010000012.1 GCA_021849435.1 Actinomycetes bacterium
GAACGCGCTCGCGCACCTCGGGATTCCGACCGCCGACTCGCCGTGGTTCGGTGGTCGACGCGGGGTCCACCGGGGATTCGACCACCTCGAGCTCGCGACCCACGGCGTGCTCGGTCCGCTGCACTACGCGACGTGGCTACGACAGAACCATCCCGAGGCGGTTGCCGGCTTCTACGCCGTGGTCGACCAAGACCTGAACGTGAACGCCGCCGGAGGCGGCGACACCGACGCGCCCCAGGTGGGCGTGAATCCGGTGGCGCGCGAGTGGTACCACACCGACTGGGTGGCCGATCGGACCATCGCGTGGCTCACGGCCCAGCCCGTGGATCAGGACTGGTTCTGCTGGATGAGTTTTCCCGATCCCCACCACCCCTGGGACCCACCGGCCTCGCAGCGAGCCCGAGTCAACTGGCGCGACGTGCCGTTGCCCGCGAACTACCCCGAACGAGCCGAGGAACGCGAAGCGCTGCTCGACGCCAAGCCGCGACACTGGCGAGCGTGGTACGACGGTCGCCTCGTGAGCAACTACGAGGCTCCTCCCGCGTGGGTGCCCGCAACGATGACGGCCGACCAGGTTCGCGAGGTGAACGCACTCAACGCCGTCGAGGTCGAACTGATAGACGAGGCGATCGGGCGGGTGCTCGGGGCTCTGCGCGCGCGCGGGTGGGATGACGAGCTCGACGTCATCTTCACGACGGATCACGGCGAGTTCCAGGGCGACTTCGGCCTGCTCTTCAAGGGTCCCTACCACGTCGACGCACTGATGCGGCTGCCCCTGATCTGGCGCCCGGCACCGGTGCGCGAGCCGACGCCGGCGGTCGTGAGCGAACCAGTGAGTCTGGTCTCGCTCGCGGCCACCTTCGCCCAGATCGCCGGAACGGCGCCGCCGCCGTGGTGCGAGGGCGCACCGCTGCCCCTCAGCAACGCCGACGCGGCGAAGCGGGGCTTCACCGACACGATCACCGAGTGGGACTCGGCGCTCTTCGGCGTCGACGTGCACCTGCGGACGGTTCTGACGGGTCGCTACCTCTACACGGAGTATCGGCCCGGGACGGTGCACGACGGCAGCGAGGGCGAGCTGTACGACCTGGCCGAGGACTCGCGACAGCGGGTGAACCGCTTCGAGGACCCATCGCTCGGAGCGATTCGCGACGAACTCCACCAGCGGTTGGTGTCGCACCACGAACGCGAGATTGAACGGGCCAAACCCGGAAGACTGGTCGCACCGGTCTAGGGCAGCGATAGCGTGGTCGCCATGACCGAGACCGTTGTCCAAGGACCGCCCGTCGACCCCGTGGACCAGTTCCGCACGATACCGCTGCCGACGTGGCAGACCGAGGGAGAGTACGGCGACATCATCTACGAGGTCGGCGAGGGCATCGCTCGGATCACGATCAATCGGCCCGAACGACGCAACGCCTTTCGGCCCCAGACGCTCTTCGAGCTCGCTGACGCCTTCGAGCGCGCCCGTGACAACACCGCCGTCGGGGTGATCGTGTTGACCGGCGCGGGCCCCGACGCGTTCTGCTCCGGCGGCGACCAGAAGATCCGTGGCGAGGACGGCTACATCGGCGACGACGACGTCGCGCGACAGGGGATCGGGCGCCTGAACGTGCTGGACCTGCAGGTCCAGATCCGGCGTCTGCCCAAGCCAGTCATCGCGTCCATTGCCGGGTACGCCATCGGCGGCGGTCACATCTTGCACCTGGTGTGCGACCTGTCCATCGCCGCCGACAACGCTCGATTTGGCCAGACCGGTCCCAAGGTGGGCTCCTTTGACGGCGGCTACGGCTCGTCGCTGCTCGCGCGCTCCATCGGCCTCAAGCGCGCCAAGGAGGTGTGGTTCCTCTGCCGCCAGTACGACGCCGCGACGGCCCTCGACTGGGGCCTGGTCAACACCGTGGTGCCGCTGGCGGACCTCGAGGCAGAGACCGTGGCGTGGTGCCGGCAGATCCTGACCCTGTCGCCCATCGCGTTGCGGATGCTCAAGGCGGGCTTCAACGCTGCCGACGACGGCCTCGCCGGCGTGCAACAGCTCGCCGGCGACGCGACGATGCTCTTCTACATGTCCGAAGAGGGCCAGGAGGGGCGCAACGCCTTCGTCGAACATCGCGCGCCGGACTTCTCGAAGTTCCCCAAGCGTCCATGACGACAGCCCCCGGGGCCGTCAACCGGTGGGTGCTCGCGGCACGGCCGCGGACGCTGCCCGCGGCGATCGTTCCCGTTGGGGTGGGCGCGGCCCTCGTGCGACCCGAGACGATCAACTGGGTGAACACGGCGCTCGCCGCCGCGGTGGCGCTGCTGTTGCAGATTGGCACGAACTACGCGAACGACTACTCCGACGGCGTGCGCGGCACCGACGAGCAGCGCGTGGGGCCATTCCGGCTGACGGCGTCCAAGCTGGTGCCGGCCCGATGGGTCAAGTTCGCGGCCTTCGCGTGCTTCGGCCTAGCGGCGGCGGCGGGCCTGGGTCTCGCCGCGCGAACGTCGTGGTGGCTGATCGCCCTCGGTGCGAGTGCGATCCTCGCTGGGTATCTCTACACCGGCGGGCCCAAGCCCTACGGCTACCTCGGGCTGGGCGAGCTCTTCGTGCTGCTCTACTTCGGCCTGCTCGCCACGGTCGGCACGGCCTACGTTCAGCACGGTCGGGTCGTGGGTGCGGCGTGGTGGATCGGCCTCGCCACGGGTTCGATGGCCTGTGCCCTGCTCGAGGCCAACAACTTGCGCGACGTCCTTGGTGACATCGCGGCTGGCAAGCGGACACTGGCCGCGCGCGTGGGCCGCGAACGTGGCGCTTGGCTCTTCGTGGCGTGTGTGGCGGGCGTCGCGATCGGCCTGGCCCTCGGCGGCGAACCGCTCGTCGCGCTCGTCGCGCTCGTCGCATACGTTCCGGGTGTTCGCATGGCGTTCTCGCCGCGCCGGGGACGCGAGCTGCTCGCGTTGCTCCAGTCCTCCTCGCGCGTCCAATTGGCCCTCGGGGCGCTGCTCATCGTCGTCTACGCGGTGACTCGCTAGACGAGGAACGCGTTGACGTACTGCGCTGTCGCCTCGGGCTCGACGAGGTGGGCGGCGTGGCCGGCCCGTTCAACGACGCCCATTGAACCTTGTTGGACGCCTGCGGCGATGGCGAGGGCTTCGGCGCGAAACTTGTCGTCGCGCTCGCCACTCAGGGCGAGAACCGGCGCGTTGATCGAGCCCAGGCGGTCGCCCAGCCACTCCTGGGTCCCGGTTCCGCAGCGGCGGAGCGACTCGGCGAGGCCGCGAGGATCGCGGCTGCGCGCAGCCAATTCCACGGGATCGGGGGCCACGTCGGCAAACAGCGGCTGAGCGAGCCACTCCTGGAGGAATTGATCGGTGCCGACCGCTTCGATGTGCTCGGCTAGGTCGTCGTCGCGACGACGGCGCTCCGCTCGCTGGGACGGGTCCTCAATGCCGCGCGACGCGCCGAGCAGCACGAGTCGTCCGATCACCTCGGGACGGCGAAGGGCCACGTGCAGGGCTACCCGCCCGCCGAAGGAGTAGCCCCCGAGATCACAGGGGGTGTCGATGAGATCGGCCACGAGGTCGGCGCACTCCTCGAGCGAGGCCCCGATGGCCGCGGCGTCGCCGTGACCCGGCAGGTCGAGTGTCCAAAGTTCGTGACTCTCTGCCAGAATGGAGCGGAACCGGGCCGCGGAACGACTGGTTTGGGTGAAGCCGTGGAGCCAGACGAGCACGGGCCCAACGCCTTCGCGCCGGACCTTGAGGAGTGACATTGCAATCGAGCGTACCGAACCCGAGCGTCGTGCAGGCCACCTTCGCCGCGACCCTCTTTGACGAGTGGCACCGCCACGGCCTGCGCGACGTCGTCGTCTGTCCCGGTTCGCGCTCGACGCCGCTCGCCATCGCCGCGGCGGGCCACGAGGGACTGCGCGTGCACGTGCGCGTGGACGAGCGCAGCGCCGGTTTCTTCGCCCTTGGTCGGGCGCTCGCCTCGGCGATGCCGGTGGCGATCGTCGTGACGAGTGGCACCGCGGCGGCCGAGCTGCACGCGGCGGTAGCCGAGGCGGATCTGGCCGGCGTCGCGTTGCTCGTCGTGACGGCCGACCGTCCATCCGAGTTGCACGGCGTGGGGGCCCCCCAGACAATCGAACAACGCGATCTCTACCAGTCGGCGGTTCGTCGGTTCGAGGAGCCCGGCGTGGCACGGCTCGAGGCCTCGGCGAGCTGGCGGCCGCTGGCCAGCCGATGCTGGGCGGCGGCGGTCGGATCCGACGGCACCGGTGGCCCCGTGCACCTCAACCTCGCCTTCGTCGAGCCGCTCGTCGCCGATCCCCTGCAGTTGCCCGCCGGACGTGGCGGTACCGCGCGGTGGCGACACGACGAGCCGGATCGGGCCCTGAGCGGTGACCTCGACGTTCGGGGCGAGCGAGTCCTCGCCGTCGTCGGTCGCGGCGTTCGTCACGAGACCGTGCTGTCGATGCTCGAAAGCGGCTGGGCCGTCATCGGTGACGCGACGGTGGCGTCGACCATCGCGCACGCCGACGCGCTGTTGCGTGACCTGGCGTTCGCTGACGCCGTACGGCCCGACGTGGTCGTTCGGCTGGGCGGTCTGCCGGCTTCCAAGGCCCTCAGCGAACAGCTGCGTCGGTGGGGGATTGCCGCCGTGGCCTGGCGCGGGGCCGGGCCGCTCAGTGACCCCGACGGAGTGATCAGCGTCTCGTACCCGGGCCTGCCCAACTTCGCCGACGACCGGCTGCGGGCGGACGATTCGTACCGCGAGCGTTGGAGCTCGGCGGCGGCCGCGGTCGAACGATGGCTGGTGGAACGCGAGTCCGAGGACGGACTGCTCTGTGAGCCCGACGTCGCTCGGGCCGTGGTGACGGCGAGCACCGAGAACGATGTGGCGCTCGTGGTCGGCTCGTCGATGCCGGTGCGTGATGTCGAGTGGTGGGCCAGTCCACGGACTGCTCCCACGTTCGCCAATCGGGGCGCCAACGGGATCGACGGCGTCGTCTCCACCGTGATGGGCGTGGGCACCGGCGGAGCGGTGATCGGACTCGTGGGTGACGTCACCTTCCTGCACGACGTCTCAGGACTCGTCGACGGTCTCGGCCCCCTGGGCGGGCGATGCGTGCTCGTCGTCGTCGACAACGGCGGTGGGGGGATCTTCTCCTTCTTGTCCCAGGCGACCGCCCTGACCCCGGAGGTCTTCGAGTCGCTCTTTGGCACGCCGCGCAACCACGACATCGCCGCGATCGCGCGCGCCTTCGGACACCGTGCGGTCGCCGTGGAGACCCGGGCGGACCTGCGCGAGCAGATCGATGCCGGGCTGGCGCAGGACGGGGTCACCGTCGTGGTAGCGCGCGTGCCAGAGCGCACCGCGAACGTGACCATTCACGACGAGTTCGTAGCCGCGGCGGCGGGCCTGTGGCGGTCGTCGGCCTCGTGATCGCGACGTTACCCAGTTCGCTCGTCGCCGCGTTCCCGCTGGCCTTCGCGGCGGGACTGGTGTCGTTCATCTCGCCCTGCGTCCTGCCGCTGTTGCCGGGCTATCTCGCGTTTCTCAGTGGCGCCACCGGCAGTATCGAGGGACGAAGCGGTCGGGGGCGCGCGGTCGCTGGCTCGCTCGCCTTTGTCGTGGGCTTCGCGCTCGTCTTCGTCAGCTTCGGTGCGGCTTTCGGCGGGCTCGGCGGCTCGCTGCGGACCCACCAGCGCGGCCTGGAGATCGCCTTCGGCGTGATCACCATCGTCCTCGGCTTCTTCTTCGCGGGGTGGTGGCCATCGTCCTGGCTGCAACGCGAACGGCGGGTCCATCACCTGCCGCGGGCGTCGGTCCTGGGCGCGGCACTCCTAGGCGTGCTCTTCGCGCTCGGCTGGACGCCGTGCATCGGCCCAACGCTCGCGGCGATCCTGGGGCTCGCGGCGTCGTCGTCGGGTGCCACGGCCTGGCGTGGGTCGATTCTCGCCTTCGTGTACTGCCTCGGACTCGGCCTGCCCTTCGTCGTGGCCGCGATGGCGACCGAGTGGATGGCGACGGCCTCGACGTGGCTGCGTCGGCACCACCTGCTGATCGGTCGCATCGGGGGGATCATGCTGATCCTCATCGGCGTGGCCGAGATCAGTGGCGCGTGGCACGCCTTCGTGCTCTGGCTGCAGATCCACTTCCCCGCGACGAACGCCATCCTCTAGCCAAGCGCCGGGGACGCTCTCGTAGACTTCGACCATGAACGTGCGTGACGACTGGCAGTTCCGAGGACTCGTCCACCAGGTGACCGACGACGGCGTCCTCGAGCGGCTCAGCGCCGGCGGGGTCACCGCCTACATCGGCTTTGACCCCACTGCCTCGTCGCTGCACCTCGGCGGGCTGCTGCAGATCTGCAATCTCCGGCGACTCCAGCTCGCCGGGAACCGGCCGATCGCCCTGGCCGGGGGTGGAACCGGGCTGATCGGCGACCCGAGCTTCAAGGACGTCGAGCGCCCGCTGCTGACCCGCGACCAGCTCGACGCCAACCTCGACGGGATCCGGTCGCAACTGGAACGACTCCTCGACTTCTCGGACTCGGCCGGAACGTCGCGGGCGATGGTCCTGAACAACGCTGACTGGCTGACGACGATCTCTCTGACCGACTTCCTGCGCGACGTGGGCAAGCACTTCACCGTCAACCAGATGGTGGCCAAGGAGTCGGTGCGCAGTCGGCTCGAGCGCGAGGACGTCGGCCTCTCATTCACGGAGTTCTCGTACATGCTTTTGCAGGCCTACGACTTCTTGCGCCTGAACGTCGACCACGGCTGCACCCTGCAGCTCGGCGGCTCAGACCAGTGGGGCAACATCACGATGGGTACCGAACTGGTGCGCAAGGTGACTGGCCAGTCTGCCGCCGGCCTGACGTCACCGCTCCTGCTGCGCCCCGACGGGCGAAAGTACGGCAAGTCCGAGGGCGGGAACGATCGGGTCTGGCTGGATCCCACCATGACGTCGCCGTTCGCCCTGCACCAGTTCCTCTTGAACAGCGAGGACGAGATGACGCCGACGCTGCTTCGCTTCTTCACGTTCCTCGATCACGACACGATCAGCGATCTCGATGAGTCGCTGCGGCGCGACCCCCAGGCTCGACGCGCCCAACGGGCGCTCGCCAACGCAGTAGTGGCGATGGTCCACGGCGACGACGCCGCCTTGCGGGCCGAACGCGCGGGCGAGGCACTGTTCAACGAGTCGATCGCCGAACTGGACGAGGCGACGCTGCTCGAGGTGGTGGCCGACGCGCCGTCGTCGATCCTAGATCGCGAGGCGGTGCGCGAGGGTCTTGATCCGGTCGATGTCCTGGTGCGGACCGGACTCGCGTCCTCCAAGGCCGAGGCGCGTCGCTTCCTCAGTCAGGGTGGCGTCTACGTCAACAACCGACGACTCGGGGCCGATAGCCGCATCGATCTCTCGATGGCGCTGTACGACCGCTACCTGGTGCTGCGACGGGGTCGGCGCCAACTGCACCTCGTGGTCGTGGCGTGATCCGTCGACTGCTCGTGCTCGCCGCCGCGGGTCTCTCGCTCGCGGCGTGCGGGGCGAAGGTGAGCAGTGCGACAGCCCTGCACAACTGGGTCACCCAGAGCGGCTTTCACGACACCTCGCTGGCGCTCGCGAGCGACGCCCGCCACGCCGTGCGCGCGCTCGAAGACGCGTCCACGGACCCCAAGGAACTGCACCTGGTGTGCGGGGTGTTGCTCTATGACACCGAGTCGGCCAACGCCTCGCTGCCCACTCCGGATCAGCAGTCGACGTCCCTGCTCTCGCGCGCCTACACCGACCTCGGCGCGGGGGCGCACCAGTGCTACAACGCCGGCACCAGTCACGCGCGCCGCCGCGCGGCGATCGAGTCCTTGCGCGGCGGGGGAGCGGCGCTCGCCGAGGCGACCGCTCGGATCGCCGTCGCGTCTTAGGCGCTCGGTTGGGGCCGCAGGTCGATCTCCAGTCGCAAGATCCCGTTCTCGAGGGTCGCCGTCGCGTCACCGAGCATGGCGAAGTCCTGGAAGTCCAGACGGGCCGCCTCCATGAATCGCTGGCGCTCGGGACCCTCGACGGGTGGGAGGCCGCGTCGTTTCACGGCCTCGGCTCGCTCCCGGAATCGCAGGACCATGTCGTTGGGGTCAAAGGCAGGCACGAGTCGATGTTAGGGGTTCTGAGCGGCACGTGAGTTGGTAACATGGGGGTTCGGCGTGCGGGAGCGACGCTGCGGTTGCCGCCAGTTATGGACCGCGACCAGTGAGGAGTTGACGTGAAAAAAGGCCGCCACCGTCGGTTTGTTGAAGCTCGCGAACTCAAGCGGTCCACCGGTCCACGGGCGACCACCTGCGTCGAGTGCGGTGCGGCACCCGAGGACGTGCACGCGGAGTGGTGCCTCGCCGAAGAAGACCGCTACGACGAAATCCTGGGCAAGTTACCGCGCACGGCCTTCGCGGAGGACGACCCCCTGGCAGCTGAGGGCTAGCGCCGTCGGCGAAGCACCGGATGGGCGAGCCTCGTCCGGGTTGGCAGTTCGGCGCGGTGCGAGACGTAGGCGAGCAAACGCTCATAGACGTCCTCGCCGGCCATGGCGATCAGTTCGTTGCGCATCGAGTCGATGACCCTGGTGGCGCCGACGAAGGCGTCGGGAGACTCGGTGCACCACCAGTGGAAGTCGAAGCCGCCGTCACCCCAGTCGCGCCGATCCCACTGCCCGATTCGCGTCACGACGTGACCGCTCTCGGCGACCTCGTCGTCGCGGTGCAGCGGCAGCTGCCAGCAGACGTCGGGCTTGAGCGGGATGTAGCTCTCGCCGCTGTCCATGGCCAGCACGTGCAGGGCGCAACCCGGGCCGCGGTGAAAGTCGGGTCGATTGAGGAAGATGCAGGCGTCCTTCACCAAGCGGGTGACGATTTCACCGCTGCGCTTGACCCGCGTGGTCCCTCGGGACGCCTGTTTCTTGAACTGCCACTGGTCATCGGTAAGCCGGGTGGCGGCGAGCTCGACGCGCTCGCGGTCCGCGTCGTCGGTGAAGTGCGCCCCGTAGCTGCAGCACCCTTGCACGAGCTCGGGGGTCGGCCCGGTCAGCACACCCTGGCAGCCGTGTCCGAAGATGCAGGTCCAATTACTTTCGAGGAACGTGACGTCGAACATCCAGGTGCGCTGGACGTTCTCGTCATCGAAGCTCACCCATTCGTGGGCGTCGGGAGGTATCGAAGTCACTGCTCGAAACTACTCCGAGGTCAGCCCGGCGACGACACCCCTAGACTTTGCGTATGACTACCGTCGAGACGTTTGACATCCTCACCCTCACCGACGAAGCCCGCAACGTGGTGATCGACGCGTTGGCCAACGAGGAGCGTTCCGAGGAACTCGCCTTGTTCATCGAGGTCACGGGAACCCGCTCGGGTGGCTACGTCTACGACCTCTACTTCTCGGATCGAGTGGACGCCCCGTCTGATGCCGCGATCGGCCGTGACGGCGACGTGACCATCGTGGTGCCCGCTCGGAGCGTCGCCCGACTCCGGGGGAGTCGACTGGAGTTCGCGCCCGACGGCGGCGGTGGCCTGGTACTCGTCAATCCCAACGTGCCCACGGCTGAGGAGTTGCACCCCGGCGTGCCGGCTGACATCGTTGCCTTCGGCGTGGACGGGCCGCTCGCCAAGCGAGCCATCGCGGTGCTCGAGTCCGAGATCAATCCCTCGATTGCGGCGCACGGTGGCAACGCCGACCTCGTCTCGCTGGACGAGGACAAGCGCGTCGCGTACATCATGATGGGCGGCGGGTGCCAGGGTTGCTCGTTGAGTCGCATGACGCTGTCACAGGGGATCGAAACCAAGCTCGTCGAGGCCATCCCCGAACTGACGGGCGTCGTGGACGTCACGGACCACGCCTCGGGTGTCAACCCCTTCTACTCTGACGACCACTAAAGGTTCCCGCTCGGCTGTCCTAGAATCGGGCGATGTTACGATTCCTGACCGCGGGTGAGAGTCACGGCCCGTCCCTGAGCGTCATCGTCGAGGGACTGCCCTCGGGCCTTGAGGTCCGCGAGGAGGAGATCGCCGACGAACTGGCGCGGCGTCGTCTCGGGTTCGGCCGCGGTCCGCGGATGCGCTTCGAGCGCGACGTGCTGCGTCTGACCGGTGGGATCCGCCACGGGCGCACTCTGGGATCGCCGGTCGCCATCGAGATCCTCAACTCCGAATGGCCCAAGTGGGAAGCGGAGATGTCCGCTGCGCCCGGTGCACCGAGCAAGAAGCTCACGGCACCCCGGCCGGGTCACGCCGACCTGGCGGGCATGCAGAAGTACGGCTTCGACGACGCACGCGACGTGCTCGAACGCGCGAGCGCGCGCGAGACCGCCGCGCGCGTGGTGGCCGGATCGCTCGCCAAGTCGCTGCTGGGCACCATCGGCGTCTCGGTGATCAGCCACGTCGTGCGCATCGGCTCGGTCACGAGTCCGCTCGATCGGCGGCCCATGGCGGCGGACCTCTCGCTGGTGGACCAGAGCGAGGTGCGGTGCTTCGACGAGGGTGCCGCGGCGTTGATGATCGCCGAGATCAAGGCAGCCGCCAAAGAGGGAGACTCCCTCGGCGGCGTCGCCGAGGTGATCGCCTATGGCGTGCCCGTCGGCATCGGGAGCCACGTGCACTGGGACCGCAAGCTCGACGGACTGCTCGCGGGGGCCCTCATGAGCATTCAGGCGGTGAAGGCGGTCGAGATCGGCGACGGGATGGCCCAGGCCGAACAGCGCGGCAGCGTGGCTCACGACGCGATCGTGCGTGACGACAAAGCCACCGAGAGCGGTGGCTTCGCCCGACGCTCGGACCACGCCGGTGGATTGGAAGGCGGCATGTCATCGGGAGCCCCGATCATCGCCAAGGTAGCGATGAAGCCCCTGGCGACGCTCAACCGGCCCGTGCTCGAGACGGTCGACCTGTCGACGGGCGAGTCGACAGTCTCGTTCAAGGAGCGCACCGACGTCACTGCGGTGCCGGCCCTGGGCGTGGTCGCCGAGGCCATGACCGCACTGGTGCTCGCCGCCGAGTCGCAGCGCAAGTTCGGTGGTGACTCGGTGGCCGAGTTCACGCGCAACTACCGCGCCTACGTCGAACAGCTCGGTGACGCGTCCTCGGCGCGCGCCTAGCGGTGGCGCGTCTAATCCTGGTCGGGTTGCCCGGCGCGGGCAAGACGACCGTGGCGCGGGCGGTTGGCGAGCGACTGGGCTGTGACGTCGTCGACACCGACGACGTGCTGGCGTCGATGGTCGGCGCCTCAACGCCGGACCACCTGCGCGCCGTCGGCGAAGAGGCGTTTCGAGACGACGAGGTGGCCGCGCTGCGCGCGAGTGTCGCGCGCGACGTCGTCGTGTCCACCGGGGGCGGCGTGGTAACGACCGAAGCCGCGCGGGCGATCCTCGCCGAGCAGGTGACGCTGTGGCTCGACGCCCCCGACGAGGTCCTGGTAACGCGGGTGGGCGAGGGTGATCGTCCGCTGCTCGCGGGCAACGCACGCGCCGCCGTCGCGGCGCTGCGCGCGCGCCGCGCGTCGTGGTATCGCGAGGTGTCCCGGTCCTCGGTCGACACCGCCCGTCCGCTCGAGGAGGTCGTCGAGGACGTGCTGCGTGCGATGATGGCCACATGAAGATTGACGTCGACCTCGGCGAGCGCGCCTACGAGGTGATCACCGGGCTCGGTGCGCGACGACACCTCGCCGAGGTGATCGCGCGCCGAGCACCCCGGGCCCGAACCGCGGCGATCGTCACGTCCGAGGGGCTCGTCGGCCGGCAGTGGTTCGACGTGGAGACCGGTCTCGATCAGCACGTGATCGTGGTTCCCGACGGCGAGACGGCGAAGTCGATGGCGGCCGT
Organism: Actinomycetes bacterium; assembly: GCA_021849435.1. The sequence continues at coordinate 11,850 of JAJZSX010000012.1, forward strand.
GGAGTACCTCTGCGAGCGCTTCGTGGCGCTCGGACTCTCACGTGACGACGTGGTCGTGGGCGTGGGTGGCGGTGCGGTGACCGACCTCGCGGGCTTCGCGGCGGCGGTCTACCTGCGAGGCGTCGGCGTGGTGCAGGTGCCCACGACGCTGGTCGGCCAGGTGGACGCCGCGATCGGGGGCAAGACCGGCGTAAACCTGACCGTGGGTAAGAATCTCGTCGGCGCCTTCCACCAACCCCTCGGCGTGCTCTGCGACACCGCAGCCCTCGAGACCCTGCCCGACCGCGAGCTGCGCAGCGGCTACGGCGAAGTGGCGAAGTGCTGGCTCCTGGAGCGGCGAGACCCGTCCGGGGTGACCGTGGCGACGCGCGAAGACCTGGTAGCACTGTCGGTCGGCTTGAAGGCCGGCATCGTCTCGCAGGACGAGCGCGAGAGCGGACGACGCGCCCTGCTCAACTATGGGCACACCCTCGGCCACGCCGTCGAGCTAGTCGCGCTCGAGCGCGATCCCGACGAACTGCGCCACGGCGAAGCCGTGGCGATCGGTCTCGGCTTCGCCGCGCGGCTGGCTCACGCGCTCGGGCGCGTCGACGAGGGGTCCGTGGAAGCACACGACGCCGTCTTGGACGCCTTCGGACTCGCTCGACGTCTGCCCGCGGCCATGTCGAGCGAGCAGTTGATCGCGATCATGCAGCGCGACAAGAAGGCGCACCACGACCTGACCTTCGTGCTCGACGGACCGGCTGGCTTCGAGGTGGTGTCAGGCGTCGCGCCCGACGTCGTGTCACGGGTCATCGACCAGTTTCGGAGCGAATCTTGATGTCGGCAGAGCTCAACGGTAGTGTGACGCCGGTGACCACCTCAACTGAGCCCGACCGTGGCGCGTGGGGATCTGATTCGGGCCAAGTCGGGCGGTGCGCGTGGTAGCGCGACGGGTTGCCGAAGAGGTATTTGCGCCCATCGAGTTGCTCATGCTCTCGGGCCCGAACCTGGACCAGCTCGGAGTACGCGACCCGTCGGTCTACGGGCTGACGACCCTCGACGAGCACGTCGAACGAGTGCGCGCGGCGGCCGCGCCGCTCGGACTGAGCGTGCGCCACATCCAGTCGAACTTCGAGGGCGATCTCATCGAGGCCATCCACGACGCGCGCGGTCGTTCAGCCGCGATCGTGATCAACGCCGGCGCGCTCACGCACACGTCGTGGGCCCTCACCGACGCCCTGGCCATCTTCCCGGGGGTGAAGGTCGAGGTTCACCTGTCGAATCCCGCCGCGCGTGAGCCGTTTCGCCACGTCAGCACCTTGGCGGGCGTCGTGCACGGCACGATCGCCGGCTTTGGCGGGCTCAGTTACGACCTGGCACTGGCCGCGGTGGTGGAACTGCTCGCGGACTGACGCGCCCGGGGGCTCGCGGGCGTTGCCTAGACTGTGGCGCGCAACTTTCCCGAAAGGTTTAGGCTCATGGCCGCCATCTCTAGCAACGACATCAAGAACGGCATCACCCTCAAGGTCGAAGACGGCCTCTTCACCGTCGTCGAGTTCCAACACGTCAAGCCTGGCAAGGGTGGGGCCTTCGTGCGAACCAAGTTGCGCAACGCCCGTTCGGGTGCCGTGATCGAGCGCACCTACCGCGGTGACGAGCGGCTCGAGCAGGCGATCATCGACAAGCGCGACATGCAGTACCTCTACCGCGACGGGGACGACTACGTCTTCATGGACCAGTCCACTTACGACCAGGTGCCCGTTTCCTCCAAGAGTCTCGGCGACGCGGCGAACTTCCTCGTCGAGACGGGCAAGGCCATGCTGGTGCTGCACGACGACGAGATCATCGGCATCGAACTCCCGGCGTCGGTCGAGTTGACGATCACCGAGACCGAGCCGGGCATCCAGGGCGACCGCGTCTCGGGGGCCCGCAAGCCCGCGACGCTCGAGACCGGGTACGTGGTCCAGGTCCCGCTCTTCGTCGGCCCCGGTGAAGTGATCAAGGTCGATACGCGCACCGGCGACTACATCACCCGCGCCTAGTGGACGACCTAGGCGGTCAGCGTCACCGAGCACGGGAGCGAGCGCTCGAGATCCTCTACGAGGCCGCGATGAAGGGCCGATCGACTGGCGAGATCCTCCCCAAGCTGACCCTCGTGCCCGACCCCTACACGGTGCGCCTGGTGCAGTCGGCCGAGACGAACGAGGCGCGCGCGCTCGCGCTCATCAGCGCGCACCTCGTTGACTGGACCCTCGAGCGACTGGCTCTGGTCGACCGGCTGGTGATGGTCCTCGCGATCGCTGAACTCCTGCTCGACGACGCTCCTCCAACACCCGTGGTGCTCAACGAGGCCGTCGAGTTGGCCCGGACGTTCTCGACGGAGGACTCGCCGTCCTTCGTGAACGGCGTGCTCGCGGCGTGCGTCGTCGAACTCGGCTGATCGTTTGGTTCCATCGCCATGCCGGGGATGAGTCAACGATCGCTTGACCTGACGAACCCCTTCGTGGTGGCGCTGTTTCGCCACACGAGCGTGGTCACCATGCTGCCCTGGATCGGGATCGTGGCCCTGGGCGTGCTGATCGTGTCCGCCCTTTCCGGGCGGATGGGGCGTTTCCAGCAGCTCGCAGCGGGCGTGAACGAGTCGCGGGCTCGTCGCCATCTTCGCGTGGGTTTTGGGATGCTGTGGTTGCTCGACGGAGCCTTGCAGTTCCAGGTGTCGATGCCGCTCGGACTCGCCACCAACGTCGTCGCACCGATGTCGCGCGCCACGCCCTCGGCGCTGCAGTCGTTGATCGGGCACGCGGTGAATCTCTGGAACAGCCATCCGATCACGCTGGCCTCGGGCGTGGCGTGGCTCGAGATCGGGCTGGGACTGCTGCTCGTAGTCTCAAACGGCACGACTGGTCGTGTCGCAGCCGTGGTGGGCGTCGCGTGGTCGGCGGTGATCTGGCTGATCGGCGATGGGGCCGGTGGGCTCTTCGTGCACGGCGCGACGATTCTCTTTGGCTGGCCCGGTGCGGCCCTGCTCTACGCCTACGCGGGCGCGTGGATCGCGCTCGATCCCGAGCGATTCTCGCGATCGTTCGCAGCGGTGACCCGGCGCGTGCTCGCAGCGACGTTGCTCCTTGGGGCCGTCGAGCAGGCCCTGCCCGCGGCGGGGTTCTGGCGCGGCGGGCCGAGCAACGCGCTGAGCCAGATGGCGAACTACATGTCGGCGATCGCTCAGCCGGGGTGGTTCGCGTCGGCGGTGCGTGGCGCCGGCTCGCTCGCCGCAACGATGGGTGGGGGACTGAACGTGGTGATCCTGCTCTGGCTGATTGCCGCCGGGGTGGGCCTCTGGCCGTCGGGGTCCTCAACGCGCCGCTGGCCGCTCTACTTTGTCGTCACCGGCGCCGTCGTGATTTGGGTGTTCGCCCAGGACACCGGGTTGTTCGGGGGCCTGGCGACGGATGTGAATACCATGCCGGCGCTGGCGATCCTGGCCTGGAGCGCGGCGGTGCGGCCCCAGGGCGAGCCGCGCGCCTCGCTGGTGCGCGAGGTGCTCGGCACGGTCGGATCGGTGGTCGCGGCCTTTGCGATTGCGATGGTGCTCGTCGCTAGCGCCGCGATGGGCTGGGCCGTCGCGTCGGGCGCGGAGACGACGCTCTTTCTCGCTCGCAATGGCCCGGCCAAGGCCGTCAACGTGCGGGCCACGCCCTTTTCCCTGATCGATCAGTACGGACGTCCCTACCGGTTGGGCGAGCATCGCGGGCGGGTCACGTTGCTCACCTTCCTCGACCCCAACTGCACGGCTGCCTGCGCTCCCATGGCCGATCAACTCGTGGAGGCTCGACGCGAGCTCTCGGCGCGCGCGATGCTCGACATCGTCGTGGTCGCGGTCGATCCGTACCACGACACAACTAGTGACCTGCGCCGATTCATCGCTCGTCAGGGCCTGGCGTCGGTGCCGAACTTCTACTTCCTGACCGGACGGTACGCGGCGATGCGTGCCGTGTGGCGCGCCTACGGCATCAGCGTCGTGATGACGCCCTCGGACCCGACGAGCGTGCACACCAACGCCATGTTCGTCGTCGCGGCTAACGGCAGCCTGCACTGGATCGTCCGCGACGACCCGCTGGCGAGCAGCGCCGGTATCGCGTCAGCCGTCGCGGAACTGGGGGGCCTGCTGGCCTACGAGGGCGTGCACTAGTCGGGTTGCGGCGACGACGGTCGATCGCCGCCGTCGGCATCGCCGTGCACGCGCCGCAGGTACTCGTTGTACGTGTCGAGCGCGGGGTCGTGGTCACTGGTCGCTTCGGGCACCTCGCGGGGGCGGTGGGCGGATGCCGCGCGCTCGTCGCTGAGAAGTTTCTTCCAGACGTAGACGCCGTATGCGGCGAAAATCGGCCACTCGAAAACATAGGCCCAAGACAAGTGATTCCCGCCAATTGCCCGTCGGATTTCCACGTAGAACGCCGAGATGCAGATGGCCTCTGCGAGTACCAGACCCAAGTGAATTACAAGAGGATTCTTAGTCTGGCGCGGCACAAACACCAACTGTATAGAAGTCGGGAATTACTCTCGAACCGTCGATACGGAAACGTCGATTCACGAGGAGTGCGGTATGTCGATTCGCGGAAGATTAGCCATCGTTGTCGTGCTGTTCCTGGTCGCGGTTGGCCTCATCGTGTGGAGTCTGGCTTCGTTCCTCACTCCAGGCACGCCCGGTGGCGTCATGGACTTCACCAACACCCAGGCGGCGGGACAGCCGGTCAATCTGACCGTGCAGAGCGTTGGGGCGATCGGATTCGGACCCCACCCCACCTGGGTCTCGTACCTCGTGAAGGACCCCCACACCCACCAGTGGGTCCAGGACACGACGTGGAAGTTGCCCGCGAACAGCGTCGTGAACATGACGGTGCTGCAGTACGACTCGGGTAGCCCGCTACGCAACCAGGAGTGGGGCCAGGTGCAAGGAACCGTCGGCGGCACCGCCAACCTGAATGGCCACCCGTACAGCGTGTATGACTCCAACACGGGCAACGGCGTCGGGCACACCTTCACGGTGCCCGCTCTCGGCCTGAGCGTGCCGATGGTCGGGGTCAACGGCAATGCGCAACTCTGTGGTTCGGGGCCCTGCCACACCAGCTCGCCGCATAACACGATCACGTTCAGCTTCAAGACCCCCGGACCGGGCAGTTACTCCTGGCAGTGCTTCGTCCCGTGCGGGCTCGGCTATCTCTACGGCAATGGAGGACCGATGTCGACCCAGAACTACATGGGCGGATTCCTGGAAGTGGTGCGATAACTATGACAGCGGAGAATGCATCCATGAATGAGACCCACCACCTGCGTCGTATGACCACGATCTGGATCGTGCTCTCGGTCGCGGCGGACCTGTTGTTCTGGTTCCTCGTGGGCCCGCACGTGCCGCCCGGTCGCATGACCGACATGGCGTCGTCCAACCAGTTCGACTTCAATGTCCTGTTCGTCATCGCCATACCCGTCTTGATCGGGGTATGGATCTACCTCGCCTACGCCATCGCCGTCTGGAGCGCCAAGCGAGGCGGCCCCGAGCCAGTTGGCGGGGAGGCCGCGCGAAACAACCGCACCGCACAGGTTGCCTGGATCACGATCACATCAGTAGTCGTGATCTTCTTAGCCGGTTTCGGTACCGTCGAGCTCATCGCGAACCACGGCTCGGGTGGAGGGGAGGGGCCCAACCCAGTCTGGTCGCCGGCGGGCGCGATCAAGGCCGAAACCGCGGCCCTGGCCGGGACGGGGACCTGGTCGCCGAACAGCAACCAGGTCCTCCCGGTCCAGGTCATCGCCCAGCAGTGGAAGTTCACGTACCGCTACCCGACGTTTGGCGGCTTTGAGACGCCCCAATTGATCCTGCCCGTGAACACGACGATCGCCTT
>JAJZSX010000405.1 GCA_021849435.1 Actinomycetes bacterium
CAGGTACGTTGCGTGACACCCCGACAAACGCCGGGGCGCCAGGGCCGTCGAACCGGTAGCGTTGTCCGCGTGACTGACGTCGAGCGCCTCGCGCGCCATTCGACGCTACGGCCGACGCGAGGGCTAAGGCGACTACCGATGCGGGGACTTATCGTCGCCGCAGCGATGTTGACGACGGCGATGCCGATGACCGCCGGTGCCTCCAACCTGACCAATGCGCGAAGTGAAGCGGCCACGCTATATCGCCAGATCCAATCGATCGACAACCGTGTCGGCTATCTCGGTCAGAAGTACGACATGACTTTGATCACGTTGCACCACATCTCCGATGTCATCACCAACACCAAGACGATCGTCGCCCAGATTCAACGTGACCTGACCAAGGGCAACCGTCAGCTCCAAGCCGACGCCATCTTCGCCTATGTGACCAACGGGTCTGCCGCGAGCAACAACCCGCTTTTCTCGAAGAACGCCTCCAACATCGGCGCCACCGACGTCTACAACCAACTCGCCGCCGGCAACGTCTCGACGACGATTGCGAATCTGAAGAGCTACCGGATCAAGTTGACCCAGGAGCGCTCCGTGCTTGCCGCCGAGGACCGCAAGGCTGCGAACGCTGCGCGAACCGCGGCTCGGGCCCTGCACGAGGCCAAACTCCTCCAAGCCACTCTCCAAAACACGCTCAACAAGGTGAAGGGGCAAATCGCTTACTTCATCAACCAGCAAGTGGCGGCCGCGGCGGCACAGTCGGCGAGCGCGCTTCGTAACGCCCAGCCCCAGTCCAACTTCCCGCCCCCACCGCCGGACTCACGCGCCAACATCGCCGTGCGCGCCGCACTGTCGTTCCTCGGCGTCCCTTACGTCTGGGGTGGCGCATCACGCGCTGGTGTCGACTGCTCGGGACTGGTCATGCTCGCCTACGCGGCGGCCGGCATCTTCCTACCCCACTACTCGGGAGCGCAGTTCGCCGACACGATGCGCGTCCCACTCGTTGACATCCAGCCCGGCGACCTCCTGTTCTACGGGTACAACGGTGATCAGCACGTCGCGATGTACATCGGCCACGGTGAGATGATCGAGGCTCCGTCGGCCGGGTACACCGTGCACATCACCCCGGTACGCCTCGGGTATGGGTTCGCCGGTCTCGGCCGGCCGCGCGCCTAGGGCGTGTCCGCCTTCCCGACGTCGTTCCACCTCGGGCCGCTCACCTTCCACGTCTACGGGTTCGGCCTCGCCATCGCGGCCTACGTCGCGTTCCTCTACAGCCGACGGCGACTCGAACGCGCCGGCTTTGACGTGCACCGCTACGGCTCGTTCACTGGCGCGCTGATCATCGCAGCCCTCTTGGGCGCACGGGTCGCGCACATCGCCACCAACTGGGGCTACTACGACGGCCACCCCGGGCGATGGATCGCCGTTTGGCACGGAGGTCTGGCGAGCTTCGGTGGCATCGCTGCGGCCCTGCCGGTCGCGCTGGTGCTTCGACGACGGTGGTGGCCGAACACCTCCCTCGCCCGCTTCGCCGACGCCGTCGTGCCGGCCCTGATCGCTGGTTGGGCCCTCGGTCGCCTGCTCGGCCCCCAGTTCATGGTCCAGGGGGGCGGCCACCTGACGCACCAGTGGTTCGGCATGCACTACGTCGGCCAGGTGGGTAAGCGCGTGCCCGTGCCGATCATCCAGGCCCTCGAGGACGGGTTGCTCTGGCTCGTGTTGCTATGGGCGCAACGGCGGGCGATCGGTCGCGTGGCCGGTGCGGTCTCGGCGCTCGCCATGATCGTCTGGGGCGCTGTGCGCGCCCTCGACGAGCGGCTCCTGCTCGGTCAACAGTCCCACAGCGGCTCGATAGGCGTGCAGCTGGCGGGCGTCGCGCTCGCCATCGCCGGTGTCGTGGTCCTGGTGCGACAACTGCGCGTCGGCGAGCGCGACGAGTCCCCGGTCAGCCGATCGGTTCGAAACGCGCCGTGAAGTGACGCAGTGCGGCGGGCTCGTAGACCATGCGATAGCCCGGCAGCGATGACGCCTCGCCGGCCACGGCGGTGACGACCTCGATGACGTAATCGATGTGACTCTGGGTGTAGGTGCGCCGTGGAACGGCGAGTCGCACCAGCTCCATGGCGGCCGGCCGCTCACTGCCGTCGGGCTGGCGGCCGAACATCGCCGTACCGATCTCGACCGAACGGATGCCACCCATCTCGTACATCGCCACCGACAGCGCCTGACCGGGGTACTGCAGCGGGTCGATGTGCGCGAGGAGTGATTTGGCGTCGATGTAGACGGCGTGACCGCCGATGGGCTTGACCACCGGCACACCGGCTCGATCGAGCGCGTCGCCTAAGTAGGCCGTCGAACGGATCCGATACCGGAGGTAGTCCGGGTGGACCGCTTCCTTCAACCCCTGGGCCAAGGCCTCGAGGTCACGGCCCGCCAGTCCGCCATAGGTCGGGAATCCCTCGGTGAGGATCAGGAGGTTGCGGCACCGTTCGGCGAGCGAATCATCGTTCAGCGCAAGCCAGCCACCGATGTTTCCGAATGGGTCCTTCTTCGCCGACATGGTCATGCCGTCGGCGAGGGAAGCCATCTCCCGCACGATGTCGGTCACCTCGCGATCGCCTTGGCCCGCCTCGCGTTCGTGGATGAACCACGCGTTCTCAGCGAAACGGCAGGCGTCGAGGAAGAACGGGACACCGTAGCGGTGGCAGACCTCGCTCACGGCGCGCAGGTTGGCCAAGGACACCGGTTGTCCCCCGCCCGAGTTGTTGGTGACCGTCACCATCACCACGGGCACGTCGGCGCCTCGTTCGGCGAGCACGGCCTCGAGGACCGCCACATCCATGTTGCCCTTGAACGGGTGGATCAACGACGCGTCGAGACCTTCGGGGATCACGAGGTCGAGCGCCTCGGCCCCCGAGGCTTCGACATTGGCCCGGGTCGTGTCGAAGTGAGTGTTGTTGGGCACGACCTTGCCCACGCCACCGAGAGCGGTGAAGAGGATCTTCTCCGCCGCTCGACCCTGGTGGGTCGGGATCACGTGGTTGAACGGGAAGAGCTCTTTGACCGCGGCCTCGAATCGGAACCACGAGGGCGAACCGGCGTAGCTCTCGTCACCGTGTTGGATCGCGGCCCACTGGTCGCGCGACATCGCGCCCGTCCCCGAGTCGGTCAACAGGTCGATCAGCACGTCCTCGGCGCGCAGATTGAACAGGTTGTAGCCGGCGTCTCGGATGGCCTCGGCGCGTTGGGACGCCGTGGTCATCCGTAGTGGCTCGACCGAGTGGATACGG
>JAJZSX010000406.1 GCA_021849435.1 Actinomycetes bacterium
ATTAGCACACTATGTCTTCGCTGCTCTCGGTAACAAATTTGAAGGTCCAATTCTCGTCCCGGCAGAACTTTGTCACCGCGGTCGACGACTTCTCACTCACCATCAATCCCGGTGAGTGCGTGGGTCTCGTGGGCGAGTCCGGATGCGGCAAAACGACGACGGGACTGGCGATCATGCGCCTGTTGCCCAACAACGGCCACATCGCCGGCGGCACGATTGAGCTCGACGGTGTTAACCTCGCCACGCTGTCGGAAAAGGAGATGCAGTCCCAGCGCGGTAACGCGGTGGCTCTGATTCCCCAGGACCCGATGAGCTCATTGAATCCCACGATGAAGATCGGCCGCCAGATCGGTGAGGGCCTGCGGATCCACACCGGCGCGAGCGAGGCCGAGGCCCGCAAGCGGGCCCTCGAGGTCCTCGAGATGGTCGACATGCCTCGCCCGGCTGAGCGGCTCGACCAGTACCCCTTCGAGCTCTCGGGTGGGTTGCGCCAACGTGTCATTATTGCCATGGGTCTCGTATGCAACCCCAAGCTGCTGATCGCGGACGAGCCGACGACCGCCCTCGACGTCACGATCCAGGCCCAGATCCTTGACCTCATCGACAACCTGAGAGTGCAGCTCAATATGGGTGTGCTGTTGATCACCCACGACATGGGCGTGATCGCGGGGCGTAGCGACCGCGTCGTCGTGATGTACGCGGGCAAGCGCGCCGAGCAGGCCGCGACGATGGAGCTCTTCCACCGGATGCACCACCCCTACACCCAGGCCCTGTTGGCCTCGATGCCCAACCTGGAGAACGCTTCGAAGCACGAGCTGGCATCGATCGCCGGTCTTCCCCCGGACCTCTCGCGCGAGATTATTGGCTGCCGTTTCGCTCCGCGCTGCGCGTACGCGACCGACGAGTGTCGGGCGACCGAGCCGGACTTCACGGTGGCCGACGAGCATGGTTTCGCGTGCTTCCACCCGGTCAACGGCCCGGCTCCGGTCGTCGTGCGCTCGCGCGAGGCAGTCGTCGCCTCGGGAGCGTCGCGCAAGGAGCTCCTGCGCGTCGAGGGACTCGTCAAGGAGTTCCCGATCAAGGCCGGGTTGATCCGCCACAAGGTGGGGGCTCTTAGCGCCGTGTCGAACGTGAGTTTCTCGATTAACGAGGGTGAGACGTTCGGGCTGGTGGGCGAGTCGGGCTGCGGCAAGACCACGATCGGGCGCATGGTGGTAGGGCTGGACCGGCCCACGGGCGGCGAGGTCTATTTTGACAACAAGCTCGTCTCGGCGAAGGGCCACAGACCGTCGCGTGAAGATCGGCGCGAGCGTCAGATGATGTTCCAGGACCCCTACTCCTCGCTGAATCCTCGTATGAAGGTGGCCCAGATCCTCGCTGAGCCTCTTCAAGTTCAGCATGAGGGCACCCGCGCCGAGCGCAGTGAGCGGGTGTCAGAGCTGCTGCTGTCGGTGGGTCTCGAGCCGCGCGCCGCGGACCGCTACCCCCACGAGTTCTCCGGTGGCCAGCGCCAGCGCATCGGCCTGGCACGCGCCCTGGCGCTGAACCCGCGGCTGATCGTGGCCGACGAGCCGGTTTCCGCGCTCGACGTCTCGATCCAGGCCCAGATCCTGAACCTGATGAAGGACCTCCAGAAGGGTCACAACCTTTCGTACGTGTTCGTCTCCCACGACCTCGCCGTCGTGTACTACATGGCCGACACCATTGGCGTCATGTACCTGGGCAAGATCGTCGAGATCGGCGACGCCGAGTCAGTCTTTCGCACGCCGGCCCACCCCTATACCCAGGGTCTGCTCGACGCCGTTCCTGTTCCCGAGCCGGAAGAGGCTCGTGCTCGCCGCGGCCGTCAGGTCACGGGCGAACTGCCCTCACCGGTGAACCCGCCGTCGGGGTGTCGTTTCCGCACCCGTTGCCCACGAGCCCAGGACATCTGCGCGATCGAAGAGCCGATGTTCCAGACCTTCGGACCCACTCAAGAGGCGGCGTGCCACTTCCCGCTGCGCACGCCGGTCACTCTCACGGCGTCGCGTAGCGCCTAGTTCTCGCAGAGTTCCCATACTCGACGGAATCGGACGAGGTCGTCCGACCGTTGCCCGGGCCCTTCAACGTCCTTCGTGGCTTCACCCACGCGAGTTCGGTACTCGAGGCGTCCTCGGCGCGACACGTCGTTCACGTCTCGCGCAGATAGTCGGCGAGACTCTGGAGAGACGAGTCCAGTCTCGCGACGTGGTCATCGGCGGTGATCGCGTCGGTCACATTCTCGGCGATGATGTCCACCCTGGTGCCTCCCTCCACCATGGTGGCCTTCCAGGTCATGGTCATGGTGCCCGCGAAGCGGGGATCGTCGGTGACGAAGTCCACCGCCTGGACGACTCTCACTCCCGGGATGACGGCGAGGACGTTCGCCTCGATGACATCGGTAGTGGCCGTTGTCTTGCCGAGCGAACCGGCCGGGTTGTCAAAGCTCAAGACCATGCGATACGTGCCACCGGGGCACAGATCGAATCGATCGAACCTTCCGGACATAGCCGCGAGATATCCGGCTCTTCGCAAGTGAGCGGGGTCTGGTGGACTTTTGACTGCCCGTACCTGCGATTGCTGCTTCCACCACCCCGGCACTTCGGAGACTCCCGGATACCCATTCGGCGCTGACGTGTTGGGACAGATGTGTATGCCCGGTGGGGCCGCCCTACTTAACCCTCTTCTGGGTTTGCTTGAGGATCTCGTCAAGTTCGGATCGCTCGACCGCCGCTCGCAGGGCGACGCCGTGCGCGGCGAGCGCGACACCCCCACCTTGGTCCCGGTCAATTGCACACAGTGCCACTTTGACTGTTGCCCCGGCTGCCCTGAGTTCCCGGCAACCAGCTACAAGTGCCCCGGCGGTGGTCACGACATCCTCCACGGCGACGACTCGCAGGCCGTGTACCGAGATGCCTTCGACCGCCTTGCGGGTGCCGTAGTCCTTCGGGGCTTTGCGCACGAAGACGGCAGGCAGACCGCTGACCTGCGATAAGACGGTGACGAGCGGTATACCGCCCATCTCCATGCCGGCCAGGACGTCACAGGGCTCGAGCAAGTCGACCATGGCGTTGGCCACGTCGAGCAAGAGCGCCGGGTCGGACTCGAACAGGTACTTGTCAAAGTACTCAGTGCTGGTTACTCCTGAGCGCAGAACGAACTGACCGTGTAACTGGCACGTCTCGAGTAGCCGGCGGGCGAGGACAGAAGACATGCCCCAAGATTGTCATACGCTGCACCACCCAACGACGACAAGA
>JAJZSX010000407.1 GCA_021849435.1 Actinomycetes bacterium
TCCGAGATCGCCGGCAAGATCGTCGGCGCCCAGGCCGGCGCGTACCTGAAGAAGTGCGTGCTCGAGCTCGGCGGCTCGGACGCCTTCATCGTCGCGAGCTCGGCCGACATGGCGCGCACCGTGCCGATGGCGGTCACCGCGCGGGTCCAGAACAACGGGCAGAGCTGCATCGCCGCCAAGCGCTTCATCGTCGTCGAGGAGCGGGCCGAGGAGTTCATCGACGCGTTTGCCAAGGCCATGAGCGAGGTCGTCGTCGGCGACCCGATGGACTCTAAGACCGTCGTCGGCCCGATGGTCAACGCCGAGCAGCGCGAGCTGCTCCACGCCCAGGTCCAGGACTCACTCGAGAAGGGCGCGGTGCTGCGCACCGGCGGCGTCATCCCCGAGGGGCGCGGCTTCTACTACCCGCCGACGGTGCTCACCAACGTGCCGCGCGACTCGCGCGCCGGCGCTGAGGAGCTGTTCGGACCCGTCGCGGTCGTCGAGGTCGTGAAGGACCTCACCGAGGCGATCGAGTTCGCCAACTCCTCGCCGTGGGGCCTCGGCGGCTCGATCTGGGCAACCGACCCGCGCGAGATCGAGCAGGCCATCGCCGGCGTCGAGGCCGGGATGGTCTTTGCCAACGCGATCGTCGCCTCCACCCCCGAGCTGCCCTTTGGGGGCATCAAGCGCTCCGGCTACGGACGCGAGCTGTCGGCCCAGGGCATCCGTGAGTTCACGAACGTAAAGACGTTCTACATCGCCTGACGGACGCGTCGCGTGACGCCCGCATCGGTAGCGAAACGACGCTCTGGCACGCGAGTGCCAGAGCGTCGTTCGTTTATCAGTGGCGTTGGAGCCACGAGGGCGACGTCGACACTCGCGGCTACCCGTCGTCACCCACGTGGTTCGACGACGGCGCCGGTCGCTCAACCGACCCGCGGGATGCGCGTGCCGGCTCGCAGCCCCACGAGGTCGGCCGCGCCGTGCGCGTCGTCGAGCACCTCGACGCCGGTGATCGCGGTGAGTGGCGCGCGCAAATCCCCGTGGATCCCTTCGACTTTCTCGGCGCTGGTGGGTCGAAGGGTCAGATCGGTCTCACCGACCACAAATTCGGTCATGGCTGCTCCTCTCGGCGCGAGTGGGTCGCGCAAATCGAATCGTAGGGCAACGGGAATCAACAGCGCGTCGAGCGCATCGATGCCCTAACGTCCGGCGGAGAAGTCCGCGAGGGTGGCGAGTTGGGCCTCGGTGCCCACACCGATCAGGACGTCGCCGGCGGACATCGTCGCCTCGGGCGGGGGATTGGTGATGAAGCTGCCGTCGGGACGACGGATGGCGAGCACGAGCACGCCGGTGTGGTCGTGCAGCCGCGCCGAGCGCAGGGTCTCGCCGGCCAGGCGTGAGTCGGGCGCGATGATCGACTCACTGAGGCGGAACTGCAGGCTGCCGTCGTGCATCACGACGTCCACGAAGTCCACGACGTGGGGCTGGGTCACGAAGGAGGCCATGCGGTCGCCGCCGAGCTGCTGGGGGTTGACGACGCGGTCGGCCCCGGCCCGCTGGAGTTTCAGCTCCGAGGACTGGCTGCGGGCGCGCGCGATGATCTGTGCGTCGGCGTTGAGTGACTTGCTCGCGAACGTGACGTAGAGGTTGTCCGCATCGGTGTCGAGTGCTGCGACTACGGTCGCGGCGCGCTCGATGCCCGCGCGGATGAGGACGTCGTCGTCGGTTACGTCCCCGACCACCGTCGGGTAGGGGAGATCGGCGAGACGCTCGCCGTCGCGGTCGACGACGACCACGTCGCACCCAGCGTTAGTGAGGAATCGTGCGACCTCGCTGCCGACGCGGCCCCAGCCGCAGACGATCACGTGTCGGTCCATTCGCGCGATGGTGCGTTCCACTTTGTTTCTCCTCACTCGACTACGTAGGTGGCCGTCGACGAACAACTCGAGGACGACCGAGAAGGCGTAGAGCGCGGTGCCCACGCCCACCAGCATCAAGAAGATTGCGAAGACCTTGTCGCCGGTGTCGAGCGGGTGGGGTGTCGAAAAGCCCAGCGTGGTGACCGTCGAGACGGTCATGAAGACGGCGTTCAGGGGCGTGTGCCCGAGGGCGAGGAAGCCGACGACGCCGATCACGAGCACGAGGGCGAGCGCCAACAGGGCCACGCGCACGCGCCGGAACGGATCACCCATGGTCGGAGCCTATCGACGGGCCCGGCGTCGAGACGGTGGCTACTCGACCAGGCAGTGCACGAAGAGCGAGGCCGTGGGACCCGTGCCGATCGTCTCGGCGCCGTGGATCAGCGTCTCGAGGCCGGGGTAGGCGCGGTTGAACTCCTCGGCGAATCCGAGGTACTCGACGATGCGCGAGTTGAACCGCTCGCCCGGCACCAGCAGGGGGATCCCCGGCGGGTAGGGCGTGAGCAGCACAGCGGTCGCGCGGCCGTCGAGCTTCGCGATGGGAACCGGCTCGACCTGGCGGCGCGTCATGGCCGCCCAGGCGTCGCTCGGCAACATCGCGGCCGTGACCGGCGCCACGTAGGTGTCGGTCGTGAGCCGCGCGACGTCGCGGGCGCGGTAGAACTCGTGGATGCCCTGGCAGAGGTCGGCGAGACCGACCCCCGCGTAGCGCGCGGTCGCGAAGTGGCTCATCACCTGGCCGACGGGCAAGTTGGTGTCGTAGGCGTCCTTGAAGCGGCGCAGCTGGGTGATGAGGGTGTTCCAGCGGCCCCGGGTCGCCCCGATGGTGAAGAGCGCGAGGAACGAGTAGAGGCCGGTCTTCTCGACGATGACCCCGTGCTCGGCGAGGTAGCGGGTGAGCACGGCCGCGGGCACGCCGCGCTCGGCGAAGCTGCCCGTGAGGTCGAGCCCCGGGGTCATGACTGTGACCTTCAAGGGGTCGAGCATGGTGAAGCCCGACTGCACGTCGCTAAAGCCGTGCCAGTCGACGTCGGGCTCAATCTCCCAGTCGGGCCGCTCGCCGATCCCCTGGCGCAGCGGCGTGTCCGGTCCCCAGACCGAGAACCACCAGCTGTCCTCGAGCTCTTCTGCGATGCGGATGATCGCGCGGCGAAACTCCAGGGCCTCGGTGAGCGCCTCTTCGACGAGCGCGGTGCCGCCGGGGCGGTCCATCATCGAGGCCGCGACGTCACAGGACGCGATGATCGCGTACTGCGGCGAGGTCGAGGTGTGCATGAGGAAGGCCTCGTTGAAGATCTGCTGGTCGAGGTGCTCGGTCTCGGACTCCTGGACGAGGATCTGGCTCGCCTGGGAGAGCCCGGCGA
>JAJZSX010000408.1 GCA_021849435.1 Actinomycetes bacterium
TCCGATCTCGCGCCTGGCCGGTGGCAAAGGCGCCAACCAGGCCGCCGCCGCGGCGCGCCTGGGCGCGCGCGTGACCCTGCTCGCCGCGCTCGGGGACGACGAGTCGGGCCGGTGGCTCGGCGCGAGCGTCGCCAGCCAGGGCGTCGAGCTGGTCCAGCCCGTTCGCTCGCCCCGGCCGACCGGCGCGGCCTTCATCACGGTCGATGACCACGGCGAGAACTCGATCGTCGTCGCCCCCGGGGCCAACGCCGACCTCGACGTCTCGGGGGTCGACCTCGCGGACTTTGACGTCGTGCTCGCTCAGCTCGAGGTGCCCGACGCGGTGATCGCCGACGCGGCCGCGCGCTCGGCGGCGCTCGTGCTCAACGTCGCGCCGGCCCGCCCGCTCGATCCCGAGGTGCTCACCCGCTGTGCGGTCGTGATCGCCAACGAGCTCGAGTCGGCTTCGCTCGACCTCGCGGCGCTCGCGCACTGCGTGGTGACCCTCGGCGCTCGCGGCGCCGTGCACTACGCCCATGGCGTCGAGGTCGCGCGCGCGGCGCCGCCGGCGGTCACGCCGGTCGATACCGTCGGGGCGGGCGACGTCTTCTGTGGCGCCTACACCCTGCGCTACGCGCTCGGCGACGCACCCGAGCGTGCGCTCGCCTACGCCGTCACGGCCGGCGCGCTCGCCACCCTCGCTCCCGGCGCCCAGGGGGCGCTACCCACCGACACGGAGGTACGCACGTGGCTCGAACGCGCCTGATCATCGACACCGACCCGGGTGTGGACGACGCCGTGGCGATCCTGCTCGCACTGGCGAGCGAGGAGCTCGAGGTGCTCGCACTTACGAGCGTCGCGGGCAACGTCGCCGTCGACAAGACGACCCTCAACGCGCGTCGCCTGCTCGACCTGGCCGGGCGGGCTGACGTGCTCGTCGCGCGCGGCTGTGCCGCACCGCTCGTCGGTGAGCTCGACGACGCCGGTGACGTGCACGGCCTCGACGGACTCGGCGACATCGAGTGGCCCGACCCGGTGACCCCCGAGAGCCCCGAGCACGCCGTCGACCTCATCGCCCGGCTCGCCAACGAAGGGCCCCTCACCATCGCCGCCATCGGGCCGCTCACCAACCTCGCGGTCCTGCTGGCGCGCTACCCGGGCATCGAGTCGCGCGTCGAGCGCGTGGTGATCATGGGCGGGTCGTCCTTCGCCGGCAACGTCACCGCGGCCGCCGAGTTCAACATCTGGTGTGACCCCGAGGCGGCCGCGCGAGTCCTTTCCGGCGCGTGGCCGATCACCCTGATGCCGCTGGACCTCACCCACCAGGCGACGCTGGGTGACGAGGACCTGGACTACCTGCGCGGCCTCGGCACCGAGGTCGGCCGGCGCACGGCCGCGATCCTCGAGCCCTACGCGGCCTACCACGACCAGTGGTACGGCAACCGCGACGTGATCATGCACGACGCGATGACCATCTACGAGTTGATCGCGCCCGACGCCATCGACAAGCAAGGCGCGCACGTGGTGGTCGAGACCGGCGGCACGCACACCCGCGGCGCCACCGTCATCGACCGGCGACGGGGGTACGCGTCGAGTTCGACGAGGGTCGGAGTGTCACTGGACAACGGAGCCTTCGTCGCGGTGCTGCGCGAGCGGCTCGCGCGATACCGCTAGCGAACGCCGCCGCCGTTACGGCTGGCGCGGCCGCCTGCAGCGGGCCAATCGCGCTGAAATGCTCGGCGTTGCGTGGTGACGCAACGGTGCGGCCGCGACGCGCCAAGATGGTGGTCGTTCGGCCGATGGTATCGCCGGGCGTACCCGGGACTGGGCGGCTCATAAACGGCCGGCGCCGTGACCGGGGCCAGTCACTGAGCCTGAGGAGACCTGATGAAGCTCACCAAAAAGGTGCTCGACGAGTTGCGCGTCGAGCCGGGTTCCTCGGCCCACCTGGAACGGCGCAGCACCGCCCATCCACAAACCGATTGGCTCCGCGCGGGTAACGGCGATCAACCCGACTCGTCTCGCAAATTGCTCGCCCACGAGGACCTGGCCCAGTTCGTCGGTGAGCTCGAAGTCGCCCAGGAGCGGCTGTGGGCGTCGGGCACCCACGCGCTACTCATCGTCTTACAGGCCCTCGACGCCGCGGGCAAGGACGGCACCATCAAACACGTCATGTCCGGGGTCAACCCGCAGGGCTGTCGCGTCGTTGCGTTCAAGCAACCGTCGCCCGTCGAGGCCGCCCACGACTTCCTCTGGCGCGCGAGCGCCGCCCTGCCGTCCCACGGTGAGATCGCGATCTTCAATCGCTCCTACTACGAGGACGTGCTCGTCGTGCGCGTGCACCCCGAACGGTTGCCGCAGCGACGCAGTGACGGCGGCGCGAGCGAGCCCCAGCACTTCTGGGAGCACCGCTTCGAGGACATCAACGCCTTCGAGCACCACCTGCACCGCAACAACACGCGGATCGTGAAGATCTTCTTGCACCTGTCGCGCGACGAGCAGCGTCGCCGATTCCTCGATCGACTCGACGATCCCGACAAGCGCTGGAAGTTCTCGACGGGCGACCTCGTCGAGCGGGGATTCTGGGACTCGTACCAGAGCGCCTACGAGGAGGCCATCACGCAGACATCGACGCCGTGGGCCCCGTGGTACGTGGTGCCGGCCGACCACAAGTACGAACTACGCGCGCTCGTCGGGGGCATCATCGTTGACGCCATCGACCAACTGGACCTGCGTGCCCCCACGGTCGATCCGTCCGAGACCGGCGCCCTCGACGACGCTCGCCGCACCTTGATGTCCGAGTCGTAGACACGGACGTCGCGGGTCGTCGATTGCCGACGACCCGCGACGGCTGGCGTGACTAGTAGCGGTACGTGTCGGGCTTGTAGGGGCCGTCGACGCTGATCCCCAGGTAGTCGGCCTGACGCTTGGAGAGCGTCGTCAGCTTCACGCCCAGGGCGTCTAGGTGCAACCGGGCGACCTTCTCGTCGAGGTGCTTGGGCAACGTGTAGACCGCGTTCTGGTACTGGTCGGGGTTGGTCGCGATCTCGATCTGGGCCATGACCTGGTTGGTGAAGGAGTTGCTCATCACGAAACTCGGGTGTCCGGTCGCGTTGCCCAGGTTGAGCAGGCGGCCTTCGGACAGCACGATGATCGATCGCCCGTTGGGCAGCGTCCACTTGTCGACCTGGGGCTTGATCGTCTCTCGCACCACGCCGGGCAACGCGGCCAGCCCGGCCATGTCGATCTCGTTGTCGAAGTGCCCGATGTTGCCAAGGATCAGATCGGA
>JAJZSX010000409.1 GCA_021849435.1 Actinomycetes bacterium
GCGCACCGTCTTGATCCAGCGAGGATGGTCGGGGTCGATCTCGACTTTGGCGCGCACGCGGCGGATGTGCTCGGTCACGGTGGCCTCGTTTTGCCACTCGCTCGAAGAGGACCAGACGTGCTCGAGCAGCTGGGCGCGCGAATAGACCTGGCGCGGCGAGGCCGCGAGGAAGGCCAGCAGCGCAAACTCCTTGGAGGTGAGGTCGACCAACTCGCCGGCGCGGCGGACCTCGTGAGTCGTCTCATTGATGTGCAGGTCGCCGAATCTCCTGATCGTGGCCTCAAGCGGGTTGGTCGAGGTTCCCGAGCGGCGCAGCACGGTCTCGATGCGCGCGGCGACCTCGCCCAGAGAGAAGGGCTTGACGATATAGTCGTCGGCTCCGAGCTTGAGACCGGCAATCCGTTCGGACTCGAGGCCGCGCCCGGTGAGAAAGATGACGGGGACGTCGCTGATGTGGCGCAGCTCACGCAGCACGTCGCGGCCGTCCTCCTCACCCAAGACAATGTCGAGCAGCACCAGGTCGGGCTCGGTGGCCAGCGTGGCCGACAGGGCGGGCGCCATGGCGTCCGCCACGGTCACGGCGTAGCCTTCGCCCTCCAAATACTGGGTGAGCATCCCGGACATCTCGACGTCGTCCTCGACGATCAGGATCGTCGTCATCGCACCTCGACCCCCTGCGCGCCCGGGCGGTTCTTGCGCGTCAACGTTCGCTCCACGGGTCGATACTACGCAGTCCACCGTGTCGGACCCGGAATGCCTCGCACGAGAGGGCGGGTCAGAGTCGCAACATGGGTGGCCGCCGTCAACCCACGCAACGCACGACACACGACGACGGTTTCGCACTCTTGGATCACGTCAGTGAAAGCGGCGCGACACGTGTAGTGAGCCGGTACTCTTGGCCCATGCGGCTCAAGCTCTCCAAGCGCGGCGACTACGTCGTGCGCTCGGCGATCGCGCTCGCCACCGGCTACGACGCGCCCGCGCCCAAGAAGCTGCGCCAGATCTCGGTCGAGATGGGGGTGCCGCGCACCTTCGTCTCTCAAATCATGGGCGATCTCGTGGCCGCCGGCATCGCCAACTCCTTTTTCGGAGCCAACGGGGGCTATCGCCTGACGCGCCCACCGGCGGAGATCACCCTGCTCGAAGTCGTCGAGGCCGGCGAAGGACCCCTCGAGTCAGACACCTGCGTGCTGGGCGACGAGCCCTGTCACTGGGAATCGGTCTGCCCGCTGCACGAGACCTGGTCGGCGGCGACCACCGCGATGCGCAACGAGCTCGCCGCGACGACCCTCGCCACCCTCGCCGAGCGCGATCTCGCCATCCAGGCCGGCACGTATCACGTGGTCGGACACCGCAAGGCTGACGCCAGTGTCGTCGACGTCACCGACGTCATCGTCGTCGAGCGATCCATCGCCGACGTCCTCGAGCGGCTCAAGGCGGGCGTCGCGTGGCTGACCCCGCACCTCGAGGCCGCCCGCGCAGACGGCGAAGAGATCTTGCTCCGCGTGGGACCGGGTAACCAGGGCTGGCTTACCAAAACGGTATCGGTGCACCTCGGCGCACCGATACCCGGTGAGGGCGTCACCGTCGTGCCGCTCACCTGGGAGGCCACGGGACCCACGGGGCTCTTCCCCCGGCTCGAGGGCCAGCTGCGCTTGCGCGAGATCGAGATCGCTCGCACCGAGGTGACCTTCGCCGGCCGCTACCGGCCCCCGCTGGGCCGCGCGGGCCAGGCGCTCGACGACGTGGTGCTCGCGCGCGTGGCGCGTGCGACCATCCGCTCGCTGCTGCGCCGCGTGGCCGACGCCCTCGAGGTCTAATCAGTGCGCGGCGACGCGCACGCTGGTCTTTCGAAGCGCCACAGCACTCACGCGGGCGGCGAAGGCGATCGGGCCAGACCCGCCGTCATCGAGATCGCTCGCGGCGAAGTCCTCGCGCGCGACCACCGCGCCGCCCTTGCCGGCGATCGCACGTGACATCTCCTCGAGCGCGCCGCGGGGATTGATCGAGTAGGTGCAAAAGATCGCAACCTTGCGCGCGGCCAGGCGCGGCAGGTCCTCGATCCAGGCGCGCATCGCGCGCGCCGGACGAACCCGAGCGAGTACCAGTCCCTCGACCCACGTACCGATGACGAGCACGTCGGCCGCGGCGATCTCGCGCGGACCGACCTGGTCGATCGGCAAGCACGTCACGTCGAGTCCACGCGCGCCGCACTGGCTCGCGATCGTCTCGGCCGCCGCGCGGGTCCTTCCCCCTTCGCTCTCATAACAGACGAGCACCCGCGGCGGCGCCGAGGCGTCGCTCTCGACGCGCCGTCCAGGGCAAGCGGGCAGCGCATCGAGGATCGCGGCCGCGGCGCGACGACCCTGGGCCATCGCCTCGACGACGGTAGAGGGCCCGGTCAGGGCGTCTCCGACCACCCAGAGCCGCTCGCGGTTGGCGAGCGACGCGGCCCACAGACCCGACTCACGCGCCAGCGCGAGCGCTCCCACCGCGGAGTGGTTCGCGTAGGCCGAGGCCGGTCCCGCGAGGATCCCGCTCGCGCGCCAGCGCTCGTCGGGGATGGTCGGCGCGCTCTTGCGCATGGGTGTGCCGGGCAGGGCCGCGGTGAAGCTAGCGTCGTTGCGATAGCCCATCGCCATCACGACCAGGGACACCTCGACAAACTCGTGGTCTTCGACCAGCACCGAGGGTGGGCGCTTGGCGCTTGACTGCTCAGTGCGCGCCAGCTCAGCGCGCGCGACGCGACCCTCGCGCGCGTGCAGCGCCGCCAGCGTGCGGTTGAAGCGGACCTCGACGCCCTCGTGGCGAGCCTCGGCGAGCTCGTCGGGGCGCGCCAGCGCGAAGCGCTCGTCGAGCCAGTCCACGCAGGTCGCAGAGAGGTCGAGGCGGCGCGCGAGGCGCGCGACGTCCATCGCGGTGTTGCCCGCGCCGAGTACCAGCACGTGCGCGCCACGCGCCACGCCCAGCTGCGTTAGGAACGCTGCCACGTCACCGCCCGGCTCGAGGGCGACCTTGGCCCCCTGAAGGAAAGTCGTCGCGTCGGTGACCCCGTCGCTGTCGGATCCGGGCACCGAGAGACGCATCGGCGCGCCCGCCCCGTTGGCGACGATCAGGGCGTCGTGCACGTTGAGGAGCAGATCGAGCTCACTGGCCCCAATGGCCGTGTTGAGGACGAGCTCGACGCCGGCCTCCTCGAGCTGACGCCACGGACGGCGCGCGACATCGTCGGGCAAGGTGAAGTCAGGCATGCCCCAGACGGGC
>JAJZSX010000410.1 GCA_021849435.1 Actinomycetes bacterium
GGGCGCGGGATGAAGGTCGTGTCGGGACCTGACGAGGCGGCCGCGGCCTTCGAGAGCGCCCAGCGCGAGGCCCTCAGCTACTTCGGCCGCGCCGAATGCTACGTCGAGCGGTACCTAACGTGGCCACGTCACATCGAGATGCAAGTCCTCGCCGACACCCACGGCAACACACTCTGGCTCGGCGAACGCGACTGCTCGGCTCAGCGGCGCCACCAAAAGCTCGTCGAGGAGTCACCGGCCGCTAACTTCCCTGACGCCATCCGCGTCGCGATGGGTGAGGCGGCCGTCAAGGTCTCGCGCGCCTGCGGCTACGTGAACGCCGGCACCGTCGAGTTCCTCTACCAAGATGACGAGTTCTACTTCCTCGAGATGAACACCCGGCTCCAGGTCGAGCACCCCGTGACCGAGTTGGTCACGGGGCTCGACCTCGTCGAGTGGCAACTACGGATCGCCTCGGGTGAAGCACTCCCCTTCGCACAGGACGACGTACGTCGTGACGGGCACGCCATCGAGATCCGGATCAATGCCGAGGACCCCGCCGGCGGCCGCTTCGTGCCGTCGCCGGGGACGATCACCGCGTTCCGCCAACCGGCAGGTCCCGGTGTACGCCTCGACGCCGGCTACGAGACCGGCGACACTATCTCTCAGTACTACGACAACCTCATTGGCAAGCTCATTGTCTGGGCGCCGGACCGTGAACGCGCCCGGCGGCGGATGCTGCGCGCTATCGAAGAGACGACAATCGAGGGTGTGGCGACCACGCTGCCCGCCGACACCATCATCCTGTCGAGCGACGACTTCGTGAACGGAACCCACTCCACCAAGTGGGTCGAGGAGACCCTCGACTTCTCGGGAATCACGAGCCCCGCGGCCGTTGCCACCAGTGCGAGTGACGGACACGTGCGCCGCGACGTCCTCGCCGAGGTCGACGGCCGTCGGGTCACCGTCGCGCTCTGGCTGGAGGACACCGGTGACGACGGGCTGGGCAAACCGACGAGCACCGCCGCCAAGCCCCGCCGCCAGCACCACGCGGGCGTCGTCGGGAGCGGTTCGGGCACCGTCTCGGTGCCGATGCAAGGCACCATCGTCAAGGTGTCCGTCGAGGTGGGCCAGTCGGTGAATGCGGGCGACACGCTGGTCATCCTCGAGGCGATGAAGATGGAGAACGCCGTCGGCGCCGAGAAATCGGGCGTCGTCACCGCGATCAAGGTCAAGCCTGGCGACGCGGTCAGCGCCGGCGACGTGGTCGCCATCGTCGAATGACGCCGCAGGATCGAGCGACATCGGCCGTCACAGCGGCCCGCGAGGACCTGCTCGACCTGAGCCACTTCATCCACGCGAATCCCGAACTCGGCTACGAGGAGTTCCAGAGCGCCGAGGCGGTCGCCCGGGCCGCCGAGTCCCACGGCTTTGCCGTCGAACGCGGGATCGCCGGTCTTGCGACGGCCTTTCGCGCCACCGCCGGACACGGGTCGCTGCACGTCGCGCTGTGCGCGGAATACGACGCGCTGCCTGACGTTGGTCACGCCTGCGGGCACAACATCATCGCCGCCGCCTCACTCGGGGCGGCGATTGGTCTCGCCGCGGTCGCCGACGAGCTCGACCTCACCGTCGTGCTGCTCGGCACGCCCTCGGAGGAGGGCGGCGGCGGCAAGATCGACCTCGTGAACGCGGGCTACTTCGACGACGTCCACGTCGCGATGATGGTCCACCCCTGGCCGAGTGACCGGCTCGACGCCACCTGCCTCGCCGTGGACCACTTCGACGTGCGCTACGACGGCCGTGAGGCTCACGCCTCGGCCGCGCCCTGGGAGGGCATCAACGCCCTGGACGCACTGACGATCGCCCAGGTATCACTCGGTCTGCTGCGTCAACAACTACGCCCCGGTGACCAGATCCACGGCATCGTCGTGGAGGGCGGGTCGGCCGCCAACATCATCCCGGCCCGGGTCGTCGGGCGCTACATGTGCCGGGCGACCACGATCGACCGGCTAGCCGAACTGCGTGAGCGGGTTGATCGATGCTTCAGCGCCGGCGCACTGGCGACCGGAGCCTCCCTGACCGTCACCACGCTCGGCAGCGCCTTCTCGCACATGGAGGCGGACCCCGACGTCCTTCACCACTACCGCAGCGCGGCGGAATCGCTGGGCCGGAGTTTCGAACTCGACGATCGAGGCGAACCAGCGCCCACACTTTCGACGGACATGGCGAACGTCTCACTGGTCGTGCCGTCCATCCACCCGCTGCTCGGCATCGCGACGAACGGTGCGGTGAACCACCAACCCGAATTCGCCGCCGCCTGCGTCGGCGAGAACGCCGACCGCGCCGTCATCGACGGCGCGGTCGCACTCGCGCGTACGGCGATCCTGGTGGCCGAGGACGCACCACTTCGCCATCGACTCATGGAGCGCACATGATCAACGAACACGCCATCGTCCACGTCGACCCCAGTCGCGCCGAGGCCTTCGAGTCCGCGATGCGTCAGGCCTTCGCGATCATCGAGTCGGCGCCCGACTGTCACGGCGCCGAACTGCGACGGCAACACGAAGACCCGTCGACCTACTTGCTCACGGTGCGCTGGACCTCGGTCGAGGCCCACTTACGCTTTCGCGCGTCGAGCGCCTTTGAACAGTGGCGAAGCGCGACGCACCCGTTCTACGTGACCGCGCCCGAGGTCACGCACTTCCTCGAGCCGATGAGCCGCTAGTTGGGCTGATAGACGCCAAAGACGCCGCGCAGGGTATCGGCAACCTCACCGAGCGTCGCCATCGCCGCCAACGCCGTCTTCATCGGGTACAGCACATTGCTCGATCCGCGCGCGGCGCGCTCGAGGTCCTCGAGGGCGATGCGAACAGCGTCGGCGTCGCGGTAGCGCTTTACGCGCTGTACCCGCTCCACCTGGCTACGCTGCTGGGCCTCGTCAACGGGGAACACGTCATTGGCCGCCTCGGCGTGGTCGGCGAAGCGGTTGACCCCGACCACGACCTTCTCGCCACGATCGACCCGTCGGGCGAAGTCGTAGGCAGCGGCCTCGATCTCCTCTTGCATGTAACGCGCCTCGATGGCCGCCACCGCGCCGCCCATCTCGTCGATGGTCGCGATGTACTGGCGCGCGAGGCGCTCTACCTCGTTGGTCATTGACTCGACGAAGTACGATCCGGCGAGCGGGTCAACCGTGTCGGCGATGCCCGATTCGTAGCCGACGATCTGCTGGGTGCGCAGGGCGAGCTTCGCCGCGCGCTCGGTCGGGAGCCCGAGCGCCTC
>JAJZSX010000411.1 GCA_021849435.1 Actinomycetes bacterium
TGGCTGCCCATCGTGGCGGGCTCGGAGGTGCGCGACGACCCCTTCGCGCCGATCTCGGCCTACGCGCTCGACCTCGTCGCCGAGCGCGGCGACGAGACGCCCGTCGACTGGGTCCATCGCGACGAGCGATTCGCCGAGAAGCTGGCCTCGCCCGACACGTCCATGGCCGACCTCATCGGCGACGTCGACCCGATCAAGGTGGCCGGCGGGCTCTACCTGGACGATCCCCGCGCCCTCTCCTACGGGCTCGTGCCCAAGTCCAACCGGGGCATCTTCGCGATCAACGAGTTGCCCGACCTCGCCGAGCGGATCCAGGTGGGCCTACTCAACGTGCTCGAGGAGCGCGACGTGCAGATCCGCAACCACCTGGTGCGCCTCGAACTGGACGTGATGGTCGTCGCGACGGCCAATCCCGAGGACTACACGAACCGCGGACGCCTGATCACGCCCCTGAAGGACCGCTTCGGCTCCCAGATCCGCACCCACTACCCCTACGAACTCACCACCGAGATCGCGATCATCCACCAGGAGGCCGCCCTCGTCGGATCGCCGCGCGAGGTCCGCGTGCCGTGGTTCATCGACGACATCGTGGCGCGCGTCAGCCACGTCGCGCGCAAGAGCCACGTCATCAGCCAGCGCTCCGGGGTCTCGGTGCGACTGTCGATCGCGAACTACGAGACGGTCGTCGCCAACGCCCTGCGGCGCACCATGCGCACCCGCGACGCGATGGTGGTGCCCCGGGTGAGCGACCTCGCGGCGATGGTCCAGTCCACCCAGGGCAAGATCGAGTTCGACACGATGGACGACAACGACTCGGACCAGGTGATCGCCGCGCTGGTCGCCCTCGCGGTGCGCCAGTGCTTCAGCGAGCACGTCCTGCTCGAGGAGGCGCCCGCCATCATCGAGGCCTTTCGCGCCGAGGTCGTCGTGCACACCGGCGACGACCTGCCCGACCGCGACTACCTGGCGGTGCTCGCAGCCATGCCGGCCCTCGACGAGCCGGTGCGCCGCGTCGCCGGCCCCGAGGCGAGCGACGGCGAGCTGGCCTCGGCGATCGAGTTCATCCTCGAGGGCCTGTACCTCACCAAGCGCCTGGCCAAGGACGCGGCCGGCGCGCGGGCGCTCTATCGAGCGAGGAGCCGCTAGTGCCGATCCGCTACGGCTTTCACCGACCGGGCGACGGGGACGACTTCGAAGACCTCGACCCCGACGAGCTGCTCGCGCTGCTGAGCGACGACCTGCTCGAGAACGGCGACCTGGAGTCGGCCCTCGAGCGGCTCGTGCGCGACGGGTTCAGCACCAGTGAGGGCGAGCGGGTCGAGGGGCTCGCCGAGCTGCTCGAGCGGGCCCGGTCCCGGCGCCGCGAACTCGAGGGCCGGTTCGACCCGAGCGACGAGCTCGCGCGCTACGCCGAGCGCCTCGACGAGATCGAGCGGCTCGAGGACGAGTCCCTCGACCAGCTCGAGGCCGACGCGCTCGCCAGTGACGACGAGCGGCGCGCCGAGGTGACCGGACAGTACGTCGACGCCCAGCGGCTCGCGCGCTCGCTCGCGGGCGACTCGGTGAGCGAGCGCATCGCGAGCCTGCAGGCCTACGAGTTCACCTCGAGCGAGGCGCGCGAGGCCTTCGAGTCGATGCTCGAGGAGCTGCGCGCCGACGTGCTCGGCACCTACTTCGAGCAGAGCAAGTCCTTCCTCGAGCACCCCGACCCGGCCGCGCTGGCCGAGCTGCGCGCGATGATGGACGCGCTCTCGACCATGATCGAGCAGGACCGGCGTGGTGAGCCCCTCGACCCGAGCTTCGAGTCCTTCATGGAGCGCTTCGGTCACTACTTCCCGGGCGCGACCAGCCTCGAGGACGTGATCGCGGCGATGGCCGAGCGCGCCGCCGCGGCCGAGGCGATGTTCAACGCCCTCTCCGCCGACGAGCAGGCCGAGCTGCGCGGCCTGATGCAGGCGATGCTCGGGGACATGGACCTGGAGTTGTCGATGCACCGGCTGGTCTCGAACCTGCGCCAGGCGACCCCCGACATCGACTGGCAGCGCGCGGCGCGCTTTCGCGGCTCGGGCGGGTCCTTTTCCGAAGCGACCGCGGTCGCCGAGGAGCTCGGCCAGCTGCGGGGCCTCGAGGACTTCCTCGGGCGCGCCAACGCCGTGCACGCCCTGCCCGAAGTCGACCTCGAGGCCGTGCGGCGCAACCTCGGGCCCGACGCCGCCGCCCACGTGGCGCGCCTACAGCGCGCCCTGCGCTCGCTGCGCGACCAGGGATTCGTCGACCGCACATCCGACGGGCTCACCTTGAGCGCCAAGGGCGTCCGCCAGATCGGCCAGCACGCCCTGCGCGACCTCTTCGCCGAACTGCGCCGCGCGCCGGTGCTGGGTGCGCACCGCGACGCGGCGGTCGCGCGCGGCGGCGACCGAATCGAGACTGCCACCGCCTGGGAGCCGGGCCAGCCGCTCAACCTGCACCTCTCGCGCACGCTGCGCAACGCCCTCGCGCGAAACGGCCCGGGCACGCCGGTGCGGCTGCACCCCGAGGACTTCGAGGTCGAGGAGTACGAGGCGGCGCGCCGGTCCGCCACGGTCTTTGCCATCGACCTCTCGCTGTCGATGGCGATGCGCGGCAACCTCGTACCCGCGAAGAAGATGGTGCTCGCGCTCACCCAGCTGATCCGCACGCGATTCCCGCGCGACTTCGTCGCGGTGGTGGGCTTCGCCGAGACGGCCCAGGAGCTGCGCATCGAGGACGTGCCCTCGCTAACGATCGACTACGCCTACGGCACCAACCTCCAGCACGCGCTCGCCCTGTCGCGCCATCTGATGCGCGCCGAGCGAGGGGAGCGCCAGATCGTCGTCGTGACCGACGGCGAGCCGACCGCGCACCTCATGGACGACGGCGAGCCCTACTTCGCCTGGCCCCCCGTGCGCGAGACCCTGGAGCGCACGATGGCCGAGGTGCTGCGCTGCACGAAGGCGGGCATCGTCATCAACACCTTCGCGCTGGACATCGAGCGCAGTCAGTTCCCCTTCGTCGAGCAGATCGGCCGCGTGAACCGCGGGCGCACCTTCTACACCTCGGTCGACGAACTCGGCCGCTACGTGCTCGACGACTTCGTGCGCTCGCGCAACGCCGGTTGAGACACTTGCCAGGCTGAACCCAATTCCATTTGCTTTTTGCGCCGATTCCCGGCACAATGACACCGTTGTAATTACATCGGTGATGGTTGCCGACGGGAAGGACGCGACATGGAGATCATCGAACT
>JAJZSX010000412.1 GCA_021849435.1 Actinomycetes bacterium
CGCGCGAGGATCAGCATCGTCAACTCCGCCAGCCAGTCGCCGGTCAGGACGTCGATTGGGCCGCCCTCGACCATCTCGCGCGCCGCCGACAGGCGATCGCCGTAGAAACCGGAGCAGTTGGCGATGCGGATCGGGTCGGCCACGGCGACCTAGTCTTCGGCGGACTCGTCGGGCTCGAAGTCGAGGAGCTCGGCTCCGCCGTCCACCTGCTCGCCCTCGCGAACGAAGATGGCGGTCACGACGCCGTCGGCCGGGGCAGTGATCGGGTGCTCCATCTTCATCGCCTCGAGGACGACGAGGGTCGCGCCGGCACGCACATGCTCGCCAACGCTCGCGCGCAGGTCGATCACCACGCCGGGCATCGGGGCGAGAAGGCCGCCGACGGTGTCGACGACGCCGGGCACGCGGAAGCGTGACACCAGCGCGAACTCGACGGTGCCGCGCGGCACCTGGACGTAGAGGTGGTGGGCGGCCGCAGTGATGCGCGCGCGCCAGCGCCGGTCATTGACCGCGAGGTCGATGGACGTGGGCGTCCAGGCGACCACCCGAGCCGAACCTGTCGCGAGGGCCACGGTGCCGTCTCGTCGCACGTGGTAGTCGACAGTGATGGTCTGGTCGCCGTGACGCAGTTCGACGCGTTGGTCGGGCAGGCGGGCATTGCGCCAGCCGCTCGGCACTGCGGCGAGCACCGGCGCCTCGTGTCGGTTCCGGCCCTGGAGCCAGAGGGCAGCCGCGACCGCCGCGTCGCGCAACTCGTCCTCGTCGAGCACGAGTGTGCGTGCCGGGGCGTGGCGCTCGATGAAGTCGGTCGTGGTGTCGCCCGCGAGGAAGCCGGGGTGGCGCAGGGTCGCCGCGAGGAAGTCCCGGTTCGTCGTGACTCCGCCGAGGTGCAGTCGCTCGAGGGCGCTCGCGAGCACACCGGCCGCCTCCTCGCGCGTGGGCGCGTGGGCGATTACCTTGGCGAGCAGCGGATCGAAGGCGACCGAGACGGCCGAGCCCCGCTCGACGCCGGACTCCCAGCGTACCGTCGGCTCGCTCGCCGGTTCGAAGGCCGCGATGGTACCGGTCGCCGGTAGAAAACCGGCGCTCGGGTCCTCGGCGCAGAGTCGAACCTCGATGGCCCAACCCTTCGGCGTCGACACCGCGGGGGCACTTAGGGGGTGGCCATCGGCGATGCGAAGCTGTTCGCGCACGAGGTCGACGCCCGTCACCATCTCGGTGACCGGGTGCTCGACCTGGAGGCGCGTGTTGACCTCGAGGAAGAAGAACTCCCGGGTCGCGTCGTCGACCAGGAACTCCACCGTGCCGGCGGACTGGTAGCCGATGGCGCGCGCGAGCGTGAGTGCGGCCTCGCCCATCGCGGCGCGCATCGACGGGTCGACGATCGACGAGGGCGACTCCTCGACCAGCTTCTGGTGGCGTCGCTGGATCGAGCACTCGCGTTCGCCCAGGTGCACGAGGTTGCCGTGGGCGTCACCCAGGATCTGGATCTCGACGTGGCGCGACGCGCCGACGTAGCGCTCGAGGAAGACCCGGTCGTCACCGAAGCCGCCGAGCGCCTCGCGACGCGCGGCCGCGACGGACTCCTCGAGTTGGTCCATCGAGGTGACCAGTCGCATACCCTTGCCGCCACCACCGGCCGCGGCCTTGACGAGCAGTGGGAAGCCGACGGACTCCGCGTCGGCGGGGTCCTCGCTCGAGACGAGCACCGGCACCTGGAGTGACCGGGCGAGCTCCTTGGCCGCGAGCTTGTCACCCATGGCCTCGATCACGGCGGGCGGCGGTCCCACCCAGGTGAGACCCGCGGCCGCGACGGCCCGGGCGAAGTCGGCGTTCTCGGACAGGAAGCCGTAGCCGGGGTGGATCGCGTCAGCCCCAGCCCGACGTGCGGCCTCGATCACGGCGGCGCCGTCGAGATAGCCCGTCGCGAGGCGGATCGCGACGTCGGCGTCGGTGACGAAGGGTGCGCGCACGTCGGCGTCGACGTAGACCGCCACCGTGCGCAGGCCGAGCGATCGAGCACCGCGGATCACGCGCCGTGCGATCTCGCCCCGGTTGGCGACAAGGACGCTCGTCATCGTCATAGGCGAAACACCCCGTAGCTCGTCGTGCCCTCGATCGGTCGGCTGCGCACCACCGACAGGCACAGCCCGAGCACGGTTCGCGTATCGCGGGGGTCGATGATGCCGTCATCACTCACCACGCCGGTGGCGGCGAGGGCGAGCGATCCCTTCTCCTGCATCTCCTCGACCATGGCGACGATCTTCGCGTCCTCTTCCTCGTCAAAGACCTCACCCTTGCGCTCGGCCTGGGCCCGTCGGACCTGGCTCATGACGCCCGCGATCTGCTTGGGCCCCATGACTGCGATCTTCGCGGTGGGCCACAGGAAGGTGAAGCGGTTGCCGAAGGCCCGCCCCGACATGCCGTAGGTGCCAGCCCCGTAGGAGGAGCCGACGATCACCGTCAGATGGGGCACCGTCGAGTTCGTGACGGCGTTGAGCATCTGCGAGCCCTTCTTGATTATCCCCTCGGCCTCGGCTTCGCGTCCGACCATGTAGCCGGTCACGTTTTGCAAGAAGATCAACGGCACGTCGATCTGGTTGCATAGTTGGATGAACTGGCCCGCCTTCTCGGCCGCGTGGGGATAGATCACGCCGTTGTTGCCGAGGATGCCGACGGGGTAGCCGTGGATGGAGGCCCACCCGCAGATCATGGTCGAGCCGTAGCGCGTCTTGAACTCCTCGAAGCGTGAGCCGTCCACGACCCGCCCGATGATCTCGCGCACGTCGACGGGTTGGCGCAGGTCGCGGCTCACGATGCCGAGCAGCTCCTCGGGGTCGAGCACCGGCTCCTCGACGCGCAGCGACGGAGCGGGACCGCGCTTTCGCCAGTTGAGGTGCGAGACGACCTCACGGCAGAGGCGGATCGCGTCCATCTCGTCCTCGGCGAAGTAGTCGCCGAGACCGGACACCTCGGCGTGCAGCCGGGCGCCGCCCAGGGTCTCGTCGTCGGTCTCCTCCCCGGTCGCCATCTTCACGAGGGGCGGTCCGGCGAGGAAGATCTTGGACTGGTCCTTGACGACGATGTTGTAGTCCGAGAGCCCGGGCTGGTAGGCCCCGCCGGCCGTCGAGGAGCCGAAGACGACGCTCACCGTCGGTACGCGCATCTTGGAC
Source organism: Actinomycetes bacterium (assembly GCA_021849435.1). Next base: position 3,174 of record JAJZSX010000412.1, read on the forward strand.
AGCTCGATCAGGTCATAGAAGAAGCGGCCGCTCTCGGCGAAGTGGCCGGTGTTCATCTTGCCCCCGCCACCGCTGCCCACGCGCA
>JAJZSX010000413.1 GCA_021849435.1 Actinomycetes bacterium
GATCCGACGGACCCGAGGGTCTCGCCATTGCTCAGTACCGATCTCGCGGCCTCGCCGCCAGCGATCGTGGTCGTGGCGACCTGTGACCCGTTGCGCGATGAGGCGGTGGCCTACGCGGGCCTGCTCGAGCACTACGGCGTGCGCGTGGAACTCTTGGAGGCCGAGGGTATGGTCCACGGCTTCATCCGCCTCGGTGGGATGTTCCCCGAGGCGCTGGCAATCGTCGACGACCTCGCCACGCACATGCATCGGCTCGTGGAACGTCCGTGAACGTCCTGTTTGTCACCCTCGATCAGTTTCGAGGTGACACCTTCGCCGCGGCGGGTCACCAACTCGTGCGCACGCCGAACCTCGATCGAATCGCTCGCGAGGGGGTGCGCCTCGGTCGTCACTACTCCCAGGCCGCACCGTGCGCGCCGGGTCGTGCGGCGCTCTACACAGGCATGTACCAGATGAACAACCGGGTCGTGGCCAACGGAACACCCCTGACCAGCGGCGTGTCCAGTGTTGCGACTGTCGCTCGTCAAGCGGGGTATGACCCCACCCTCTTCGGCTACACCGACCAGGGACTCGATCCTCGTGGCGCGATCGGTGCCGATGATCCACGGCTCGACGAGTACGACGGTGTGCTGCCCGGGATGTCCGTGGGCCTCTACCTGCCCGAGAGCCAGGCCGGGTGGGTCCAGTTTCTTCGCAGCAAGGGTTATGACGTCCCGAGTGGCTGGGCGCTCGCGTTGCGAGGTGAGCCAGAGCGTCACGAAGACGACTCGTTGAGCGGATTTCTCACCACGCGATTCCTTGAGTGGCTCGGTCACCAGGATTCAGGATGGTTCGCGCACCTGAGCTATCTGCGACCCCATCCCCCTTACGGCGCCGCCGGCCGCTACTCGACCATGTACGACCCCGGTGACGTCGAGCTGCCAATCCCGCCCACCGACGTCGACCGACACCCACTTCACGAGGCCGCACTACGGAACGAAGAGAGCGCGGCGCCGACCTCGACCCGAGCGATACGCCATCTTCGTGCCCAGTACTACGGCATGATCAGTGAGGTCGACGCCCAGCTGGGTCGGGTCCTGCGGGCCATCGAGGACCGGGGGGAGTGGTCCGACACCCTGGTGATCATCACGTCAGACCACGGTGACCAGTTGGGCGATCACGGTCTCATCCAGAAGCTGGGTTTCTTTCCCCAGAGCTATCACGTGATTGGACTCTGGCGCGATCCGCGCCGTGACGCGGCTGGCACCACGATCGAGCACTTCACCGAGAACGTGGACATCATGATGACCCTCGCCGACGCCCTCGGGGTCGACGCGCCGACCCAGTGCGACGGTCGGTCCCTGACCCCGCTGCTCGACGGGCTCGATGTTCCCTGGCGAGACGCCGCGCACTACGAGTGGGACTACCGGTACTTGTTCATCGGAAACGGGCGCGAGCCGTGGCCTTACGATCGATCACTCAGCCGGTACAACCTCGCCGTTTCGGTGAGCACGGACGTGGCCTACGTCCAATTCAGCGACGGCAGTTTTCGGTGCTATGACCTCATCGCCGATCCGACGTGGCGCACGCCATGCCGCGACGATGACCGCGTGCTCGCCGCCGCCCAGGAGCAGCTCGTCTGGCGTCAGGAGCACCTTGGTCGAGACCTGACTGACATGGTCCTCGGCCCCGATCGCCGCGGACGGTGGCCCCAGCGGGTCGGTTGAGGCGGGTACGTTTCAGGTCGACCCTTTCGACGAGGGGAAACGTGGGAGAAATCGATGAGGGCGTCGCGCGAATGCGACGTCGGTGACCTCGCGCGAAGTCGACGAGGCACCCCACGATCGCCCGACCCCCGTTGACCGGGTCAATCTGATAACAATAACGGTTGCGTCACAACGGCGTAAACAGTGAGGGAGATTTCATGCAGCGGATTTCACGCGTGCGTCAAGCACTGGCCACGGTGGGCGTCGCAACGCTCGTCCTGGCCTCCAGCGCGGTCGCGGGAGCGTCCCCGACAGGGCACTACAACGCCGCGGCGGCCAAGTTGGTGCCGGCGGCGTACAAGGGCAAGGTGTTGCAGGTCGCGACCGATGCGACGTACGCGCCCGACGAGTACATGAACGGGACCAAGATGGTCGGCTTCGACGTTGACATGATCAACGCGATCGCCAAGACGCTCGGCCTGAAAGTCGTCGAGAATAACGTGACGTTCGACAACATCATCGCTGGCATCAAGTCAGGTCACTACGTCATCGGCAACTCGTCGTTCACTGACACCAAGGCCCGCCAGGCCCAGGTCAACTTCGTCGACTACTTCCAGGCTGGTGAAGGCGTGTACGCGAAGTCCTCGTCGAAGTTCGGATTCTCCGGTTTGAAGAGTTTCTGCGGACACAGTGTCGCGGTGGAGACCGGTACGGTCGAGCAGACCGACGCTCAGACGGCCGCCAAGAGCTGCCCGTCCAACAAGAAGCTCAGCGTCCTGACCTTCTCGACCCAGACTGAGGCGAACGTCGCGGTCTCGTCGGGCCACGCGCAGTTCGGTTTCGCGGACAGCCAGATCGCCGGCTACATCGTGGCGACTTCCAAGGGGGCGTTCAAGCTCGTTGGTAAGGCCGTCAACGTCGCACCGTACGGTATCGCCACGCCCAAGACCGCGGCCGGCCACCAGCTCGCCAAGGCCATTCAAGCAGCGTTGAAAGTGCTGATCGCCAACGGGACCTACCACGCGATTCTGGCCCACTACGGTGTCCAGGCCGGTGCACTGCCGATCGGTCGTATTCAGCTCAACGGAGCCACCTCCTAAGGCCGTATCTGCATTGTCGGTTGTGTTAGAAACGTAATCATGACTTCGGACGGGGGCGACGCAGTAAAGGTCGTCCCCGTCCGTCATGTCGGACGGTGGATCGCCGGTGCGGTGATGATCGTGCTCGTGGCCATGCTGGTCCACACGCTCTTCTCCAAGGTCTCCAACGGGCAGACGTCTTGTCACACGGTGAACGGGCTGCGGACCTGTCACGCGGTGACCAACTGGCGTTTCAGTTGGAACATCGTGTTCCACTACTTCACCTCGTCAGAGATTCTGCACGGGCTGCTGTTGACGATCGAACTGACGATCCTCGCCATGGTGATGGGGATCGTGCTCGGTATCACCATCGCCGTTATGCGACTCTCACCGAACCGGTTACTCTCCTCGACGGCCTGGAGCTACACCTGGTTCTTCCGGGGAACCCCGGTGTACGTGCAGTTGCTCTTCTGGTTCAACATCTCAGCG
>JAJZSX010000414.1 GCA_021849435.1 Actinomycetes bacterium
TGCGAAGCACGGCGTGGGCGAAGCCGAGCGCCGCGGCCGTTGGCGTCGCGTAGCGCAGGGAGGACGAGGCGCTGGGCCAGACGGCGACCCAGGTGGGGTCGGGCAGGGAGTTCGTAGTATTGGTCGACGTGGTCGAAGTGGTCGACGTGGTCGCGGTCGTCGTCGAGTGGACGGCGTAGCCGGCGGCAAAGCCCGCTACGGCGACGACGACCACCAGCGCGACGACGAGCAGCCACCGACGTGAGCCCATGCCTCGACGGTAGGCCCAGCGTCGCGCCCTGTCTAATCGAGTGCCAGGGTCGAGGTAACGTCACGAGCATGGAGCGTGCGCGGGCGAGCGCGGTTCGCTGGCGGCTCGCCGCCAGCGGGTAGTCCGTGGGCCACGTCGCCGCCTACCTCTCCTCGCTCGCCATCGGGCTGCTCGTCGGGCTCGAGCGCGAACGCAGCCACCGCGGCCAGGCTGGCCAGGCTTACGGGATCCGCACCTTCGCGCTTCTCGCGCTCGTGGGCACGCTTGGCGCCGAGGCGGGCCCGGTCGTCGTCGGGGTGGCCCTCGCCGGGGTCGTCGCCCTGCTCGTCGTCGGGTACCGGCGCACCAGCGAGGCCGACCCGGGCACGACGACCGAGGTGACCGCGATGGCGACGTTCCTGCTCGGGGTGCTCTGCTACCACGACGCGGCGCTCGCGGCCGGCATCGCGATTCTGGTGGTGGCACTGCTGATGAGCAAGGCCCGCTTGCACCGCTTCGTGAGTGACGTGCTCAGTGACGCCGAACTCCAGGACGCCATCAAGTTCCTCGTGGGCGCCTTCGTCATCCTGCCCCTGCTGCCGCGCCGCGGGGTCGGTCCTTACGGTGTCTTCAATCCGTCACGCATCTGGCTGTTCGTGGTGGTGCTCACGGGCATCTCGTGGGTGGGCTACATCGCCGTTCGCCTGCTCGGGGCGCGCCGGGGGCTGCTCGCCACGGGCCTCGCGAGCGGGTTCGTCTCGGCGACCGCGGCGACGGCCGCCATGGGCCGCGCGAGCCGTACGCCCGCGACGTTCCCCGCGGCGCTCGCCGGCGCCCAGATCGCGAGCGTCGTTACCTATTTCGAGCTCGTCGCCATCATGGCCGTCGCCAGCCCGACGCTCGCCTGGCGCCTCGTCGCGCCCGCGCTCGTGGGCGCGCTCGCGCTCGGGACCGTCTCGATCGTCGGTGGGCGCGGCGCGTCGTCGCCAGGCGCCCGCGAACCGGCGACCGCGACGCGCGTGGTGACCCTGACCCCGGCGCTCGTGCTCGCGGCGATACTCACCGTCGCGCCCCTCGTCGCGCGCTGGGGCGTGCAGGTCTTTGGCGCGCGCGGCGCCGTCGTCGCCGTGGGCGCCGCGGGGCTCGCCGACGCCCACGGCGGCTCGCTCAGCGCGGCGACACTGTTCACAAAGGGCGCGATCGACGTCGACGTGGCCCTGTTCGCAATCGGCGCCGCCATCACGGCCAACACCCTCGTCAAATGCGTCGTCGCCTACGTGGCCGGCGGTCGGCGCTTCGCGCGGCGCTTCAGCCTCGGGGTACTCGGCTCACAGACCCTCTTCCTCGGGGCACTCGCGATTGAGGTGGCCGTTCGCGCTCAATAGCCGTAGGCCCCGGTCGTCGTGGTGACCGCCTTGGTGCCAAAGCGCGCCACGGAGAAGCCGGCGACGCCCTGGCCGGTGACGACCCCGGGCTTCTTGTCGGCGAGGAAGAGGTAGAGCGGCTTCTTCTTCCAGGTCACCTGGAAGACGCCGTTGGAGCGGCGGAACTCGCCGATGTACTTGACGCCGCGCCCGATCGGCACGACGCCCTTCTTCACGGTGAGGGCCGGCCAGGCGGCGAGACAGGTGCCGTTGCAGTTGGAGTGGTCGGGCCGGTCGGCGCTGTAGGTGTAGAGGGCGAAGCCCTTCACCGTCACGAGGATCGTGCCGTACTTGGCGTTGTGGCGGGTCGTAACGGCGACCTGGTGGGTGACGGCCCCGAGGGCCGGCGTCGCCAGGATCATCAGGCTCGCGGCGACGGCGAGCGCACTTCGACGAATCGTACGGTGCATGATCGTCCTTTCGAACGGCACTTGCGCTACGTCGGCATCGTATGGTCGCCCCTCACGAAATGGCCCTCGGGGGCCGTCGCGCCTGAGAACTCCTCAGGCGGTCAGCTCGTCCAGGCGCGCGCGCACCGCCGGATCAAGGGTTGTGACTGCGGCGGCGTTCGCGCGCACCTGCTCGGGGCTCGAGGCGCCCGCGATGACCGAGGCGACCTCGGGGTGACTGACCAGCCAGGAGAACGCGAGCGAGAGGATCGGCGTGTGAATCGACGCCGCGTACTCGAGCAGGGTGGCGACCTTCTGCTGGAAGGCGTCCGACAGCCAGTGGACGCTGCGCTCGGGGGCCATCAAGGACAGGCGCGTCCCCTCGGGGATCGGCTCGCCGGGGCGCACCTTGCCGGTGAGCAGACCGTTCGCGAGGGGGTAGTAGGGCAGGAAGGCGAGGTCGAGCTCGTTGCAGGCCTCGAGCACGCCGTCGCGCTCGACCTCGCGGGCGAGCAGGGAGTACTGGTTCTGGATCGAGACGAAGGCGGGGTGCTCGCCGGCCGCCTCGCGCGCCTCGCGCAGCTGGGCGACCGACAGGTTCGAGCAGCCGATCTGGCGGACCTTGCCCGCCTCGACCAGTTCGGCGAGCGCGCCCAGGGTGTCGGCGATCGGGACCGACTCGTCGGGGTAGTGCAGCTGGTAGAGGTCGATGTGATCGGTGCCCAGGCGCGCCAGGGACGCCTCGCAGGCCTCGCGCACGTAGGCCGGGCTCGCCCCGAAGTGTGCGTCGTCGATCGGCATGCCGAACTTGGTCGCCACGACCGCCTCGTCGCGTCGACCGCGCAGGGCTTGGCCCAAGAAGACCTCGGACTGGGTGGCGCCGTAGATGTCGGCGGTGTCAAAGAAGTTCACCCCCTCGTCCAGGGCCGCGCGCACCACCTCGGCGGTCGCGCGCGCGTCGAGGCGCGCGCCGAAGTTGTTACAGCCGATCCCCACGACCGACACCGATAGCGACCCGATCCTGCGACGCTCCATGGCGACCTCCCGACGTCGAGTGTACGCAGCCGGGGTTGAGGGTGCGAGCGGTACGATTGGATCGACCAAGGAGCCTTATGAAGATCAGCGTCAACTACGACCTGTGCACGAGCAACGCCGTCTGCATGGGCATCGCCCCCGAAGTCTTCGAGGTGCGCGACGACGGGTTC
>JAJZSX010000013.1 GCA_021849435.1 Actinomycetes bacterium
CGATGGAACTCGCGGGCACGACGGCGGTGATCACGGGGGGTGCGAGCGGCATCGGCCTCGCGAGCGCGAAGCGATTCCTCGAGCTCGGCGCCAACGTGGTGCTGGGCGACATCGAGCCCGACGCCCTCGACGAGGCCGTCGGCGTGCTCGGACCGCGCTGCGTGGGCCTGGCCGTCGACGTGGCCAAGGAGGAGGACGTCATCGCCTTGCGCGAGCTCGCGATCGAGGCCTTCGGCGGCGCGCAGATCGTCTTCAACAACGCCGGCGTGGGCGCCGGACCGACGATCGGCACCCCCAAGGCGGTCTGGGACTGGGTCATGGGTGTGAACGTCGACGGCGTCGTCAACGGGATCAACGCCTTCGTTCCCTACTTCCTCGAGCGCGGCCAGGGCTGGGTCGTCAACACCGCCTCCCTGGCCGGACTGGGCGGCGTGCCGGGCATGGGCGCCTACTGCGCAAGCAAGTTCGCGGTGGTGGGCATCAGCGAGTCGCTCCACCACGAGCTGGCCCTGGCCAGTCGCGGCGTGGGCGTCTCGGTGCTGTGTCCAGGTTTCGTCAGCACTCGCATCTTCGAGTCCCAGCGCAACATGCCCGACGAGCTGCGCGACTACAACGACGCGCCCGGGGTGCGCGAGGTGAACCGCATCGCCGAAAAGGTGGTCAAGGCCGGAATCGATCCCAGCGAGGTCGCCAACGCGGTGGTCAACGCAATTCTCCGCGAACACTTCTGGATCCTCACCCACGAGCGCACGGCGTTGAAGACGACCGAGCTGCGACTCGAGTGGATGCGCGGCGGACCTCCGCCCGGCATCGACTTAGAGCGCGCTACTCGCCCCTAGTCAGCAAGAGCGCTCGCCAGGTGGTCCGCGGTCCGTCGAAGCGGTGCCTCGCGAAGGAATCGGTCATCCCTTGAGGAAGGCCGCAGCGTCGTCGACGTTTTGTCCTCGACCCGATCATGGGTCGCTCGCGCGCTGTGATCATCGCTGAACGAAGTGCACGAAACGGTTGCGGGTGTTGCGGCGAGGTCGCGCACGAACCCGGGCAGATCGCCGGCGTCGAAGAGTGCCATTGACCGGGCGTCCTCGAAGTCGCGGCCGCGCCGGCGATGCGGTCAGCCCTTGTCATTCCTCCCGACCCTTGGTAGTCACAAATAAGCATTTCAGCGTTGGCCACTCTCGGCACACGAGGGGTGATTCTCACCACGCCCGATCGAGCGTCAAGGCCGAGTTGGGGGCACGACATCTCTCTTATGTCATAGTATTCAATCAAGTACTTGAATAGGACTGCCATGGGACCACGAGAATTCAAAGACGGAGTCTTCGAGCAGTTGTCTCGCGTGGCGGCCGCGTTCAGTAGTCCAAAGCGCGTTGAGGTCATCGAACTCCTCGCACAAAGTCCCCGAAGCGTGGAGTCCATCGCTGAAGTCACGGGCATGACGTTCGCCAACACGTCACGGCACCTCGGCATACTTCGAACGAGCGGTCTGGTGACGTCACGACGGGACGGTCTCCATGTCATCTACAGGCTTGCCGATGCCACCGTGGCGACTGGATACCAGGCGCTGCGGACACTGGCCGAGTCGCGACTCGCCGAGGTGCGTCATTTGGCGGAGGCGTTCTTTGGTGCCATCGACGATGCTGAACCCGTGGGGATTGAGGAGTTGCTCGAACGGGCACAGGCTGGCGATGTCACCGTAATCGACGTGCGACCTCGCCTCGAATACGACGCGGGGCACCTACCCGGGGCTATCAGCATCCCGCTCGATGAGTTGTCCGAGCGGATGGAAGAGATTGATAGCGAACGCGAAGTTGTCGCGTACTGTCGCGGTCCGTACTGCGTCTTGTCCGCGCAGGCCGTGAACCAGCTGCGCACGAGGGGTCGTGCGGCGCGGCGATTTATCGGGGGGCCACTCGAATGGGGCGCCTCCGGCCTTCCCGTCGTCGCAGCGCCCACTGTCGATGTGGCGACTCCCGCCGCGAGTTCACATTGAACTTCCAGAAAGAGAGGAATCACCGATGAAGACCTTGGTGATCATCAACGACCCGCCGTACGGAACGGAGCGAATGTACAACGCCCTTCGGCTCGCTACGAACCTGCTCGATAAGAGTCCCGAAACAGAACTGGTCGTCTTTCTTCTGGGCGACGGGGCGAGCGGTGCGAAATCTGGTCAACAGACCCCCAATGGCTACTACAACGTTGAGCGGATGCTCAAGAACGTGGTCCGAAAGGGCGGCAGGGTGTACGTCTGTGGCACGTGCATGGACGCAAGGGGGTTGACCGCAGTCGACATGTTTGATGGAGCGGCACGCAGCACCATGGATGAGCTGACGGCCCACACCATCGACGCGGACAAAGTTCTGGTGTTCTGATGAGCCAGCGCTCAAGTGGGTCAGGACAGACCGTGGTCGTACTGGGTGGCGGGGTCGGAGGCGTGGTGACCGCAAACCGACTTCGACGCCGACTGGCATCGCAGCACCGGGTGGTCCTGGTCAATCGAGAGCCCGACTTCAGCTTTGCCGCTTCGTACCTCTGGGTGATGGCGGGAACGCGAACCGCTCGACAGGTGACTCGGCCACTGCAGCACTTGGAGCGACGGGGCATCGAGGTGATGATCGGTTCTGTCGACGACATTGATCCGGTGCGGCGTACGGTGTGCGTTGACGGTCGAGAGTTGACAGCCGATCATCTGGTGGTTGCGCTGGGCGCGGAGTATGCGACCGACGCAATTGCGGGTCTCGGTGAACACGGAGAGACCTTTGCGACGCTTGCGGGTGCCGAGCGGCTCTTTCGACAAGTTGGATCACTGTCCCAAGGTCGCGTCTTGATCGTCACCGCGGCACCCGTGTACCGGTGCCCGGCGGCACCCTACGAGTCAGCCTTCCTCATCGATGCCGCCCTACAGCGCGCTGGCGTGCGTTCCAGCGTGGAGATTGCCGTGCATTCGGCCGAACCGGCTCCGATGGGAGTAGCGGGGGCGAACGTTTCTGCGGCCGTCGTGTCGATGTTGGCGGATCGCTCCATTGATTACCGGCCTGCTCATCAGATCACCGAGGTTGAAGCCGGCCACGCGGTATTCGCTGACGGGTTGGTCGAGCCGTTTGATCTGCTCGTCTACATGCCCGGGATCCGACCTCCGCGAGCCGTCGCGCAGTCACCGCTCGCCTCACCGTCGGGCTGGGTCGAGGTTGATCGCGCAACCTTAGCGACGTCGTATCCGAACGTACACGCGATCGGCGACAATACGCAGATTCCCCTGAACATCGGCAAGCCGCTTCCCCGCGCCGGGGTTTTCGCACACGCCCAGGGTGTGGTCGTGGCCGACAACATCGCGTCGGCCATCGAGGGCCGCTCCCCGGCCGCTCGCTTCGACGGCCACGGCGGCTGCTTTATCGAGACTGGCTTTTCAAGGGCTGGCTACGGTACCGGTGACTTCTTTGCTGAGCCCTCACCCCAGGTTGCCATTCATCCCCCGTCACGCAGACGGCACCTGGGCAAGGTTGCCCTTGAGCTCAACGTGATGCGGCGCTGGTTGTGAACACCTCGGCGGCTCACTCTTCGATCTACCTTGACTTCAACGCGACGACACCGGTTCCGCCGGAAGTCCTTGACGCGATGCAGCCGTACTTGACGAGGTCATTTGGGAATCCGTCGAGTGATCACGCTCTCGGTCGTGAGGCGCGACGCGCGGTCGATGAAGCTCGAGAGCGCGTGGCGGACTTGATCGGGGCTTCTTCTGACGAGATCATCTTCACGTCAGGCGGCACCGAGTCGAATCATCTCGCGATTCGAGGAACGGCTGCTTTGTCGCCGGTGAGCCGGCGCCGCATCGTAACGACGTCCGTCGAGCATCCGGCGACGACGGGCGCGTGCGCGCACCTTGAGGCTCGGGGCTGGGAAATTACTCGACTTCCCGTGTCGCGAAACGGCTTCGTCGACGCGCGCAGTGCCACTGAGTTCATCGGAGGCGACGTCGCTCTTATCACGATCATGCTGGCGCAGAACGAGACGGGAGCATTGATGCCGGTGGGCGACTTGGCGCGCGTTGCTGGCGCTCACGGGGCGTTGAGTCACACTGACGCCGCGCAAGCCGTCGGGAAGATCGATGTCAACGTTGGCCCTTTGGGTGTTGACCTGCTCTCAATTGCGGGGCACAAGCTCTACGCCCCCAAGGGAGTTGGCGCGTTATACGTTCGTTCCGGAACAGCAATTGCACCGCTGGCTGTCGGAGGCGGTCAAGAGCGTGGTCTGCGTCCGGGAACCGAAGACGTGGCGAATATCGTCGGCCTTGGCGCCGCCGCTTCGCTCGCTCGGTTGCGCCTCGACAGCGACCGCGACGACGTCAGTCAACTGCGTGACTTTCTATGGGTAGAGCTCTCAGCGAGGATTCCAAGTCTCGTTCGTCATACGCCGATCGAGCACTGCCTGCCAAATACACTGTTGGTGTCGTTTCCCGGGGTGCTAGGGCGAGAGCTGCTTGAACGAGCCGAAGGGGTGCTCGCTTCCACGGGGTCGGCGTGCCACTCGGGTATCGATACCCCGGCGGCCACACTTCTCGCCATGGGCGTGAGACCGGACGTGGCGCTGGGCGCTGTTCGCCTTTCGCTCGGTCGGACCACAACTCGCGAAGAAGTGCGTACTGCGGTCGAAATCCTGTGCGCCGCGTTTACCCAGATCAGCCATGATTCGTAAACTCCACTTGCGCTATCGCCGGTGAACTGATCGGATCCGACGACCGCTGATGTGCCAGTTTCCTTTGAATCAAGCTTCGGCGACGCCGAGTTCAGTCGACTCGAGGGTCCTCACGTTCTGACGGGTGAAGACACCACAGCAGCCGTTTTCTTACCTTCGCAGTTCGGAACGGGTGCGAAGGACTTCGTCATGGAGGTTTCTTGAGCCAGCGAGAGTCTCGACGCACACCGTGTCGTGCCGTGGAGGATTCCCGTTATCGGCCACCGTCGCTCTGGAGTGGCAACGCAGAACCAAGCGAGGGCTGCACAGCAGAGCGTCGACCCGCTCAATGCGGGTCGGGCGAGGCACAGGGCTCGCATTCGGTTTCCAACGTGGCGTGTTGCACGCCAAAGCGTGTCGCCAGCATTGACTTTGCGCGCTCCACCACTTCCTGGGCGGCTTCAAGCGAAGGGTGTCCGGCGAGGACGAGATGGGCTGAGAGCAGTCGAGCGTCGGATGAAAGACCCCACACGTGAAGGTCGTGCACGTCTAGTACGTCGCTTCCTTCGCGAAACGCGGCGTCGATTGCGGACACGTCAACGTCACGTGGCGTCGATTCCATGAGTACGTCAGACACCTCTCGCACGAGGCCAATGGCCCGATATCCAATGATGACGGCGACGCCAAGTGCCACCGTAGGGTCCAGCCAGTACGTTCCGTGACTCGTCAAGATGACGACGCCGACGAGGGCGACCCCGAAGGCCGTGGCCGCGTCCGCGACGGTGTCGAGGAGGACCGCGCGTACATTCAAATCGTTGTCACCCCTGAGAATGAGGGCACCGCCACTCATCGCGAGCGCGGCTACGCAACTCATGACGATGACGGGTACGCCATGTACGTGAGGCGTAACACCAATGAGTCTCTGGATGGCGACGACCACGACGGCGGCGCACGTGGCGACAACGAGTGCCGCGTTGACAAGTGCCGCGAGCACGGTAGAGCGCCCGTAGCCGAAGCTGCGTCGTGCTGTCGGCGCGCGCCTCGCAAGGCGTACGGCCGTGATCGAAAGACCGATTGACAGGGCATCGGCGATGTAGTCGCCTGCGGCGGAAATCAGTCCTAGCGAGTGGGCGGCGAGCCCAACCACGATCAAACCAATGATCATTGCCCCGTTGAGGGCAAAGACCGCCCGGAGGCGCCACTCGCGAGACCGCATGAGTCTCATTGTAAGTGGCGAACCACAGACGCTCGCAGTTGAACCTGGGCGACGTCTGCTAGGACGTCGCGAACCTGGGCGCTCTTTCGCTACGCGGATGTGAGCACGTCGTACTGTGCGTGAATCTTGCGGATCCTGCAGTTTCCCAGGTCGAGACGGTAACCGAGCCGTCAAGTACTCAGTCGCCGATGCCGTGGGAAGGTCGCTCCGTGCTGGTCAAGCATCCGTATCGTGTGCTGGAACGTGTTTCCGTGTTGCGTGTCCGCGATGAACGCCACGGTTTCGTTCGTGACGAGGGTCCAGTCGCGCCCGAGGTGGGCGCCATAACGGGACTTTCGGCGAGTTCTTGTTCGGCGACAACAACTACGCGTTGTCCACGTGTCGCGTAGGCGACGTCAATTCTTGAGTGGAGAATGGCTCACCCATGAGGAGGAGCCCGATGCGAAGGACTTCCATGCGCCAATACGGGTGGCACTCACTCTGGAGACGACATCGCGAGGCTCTGTTCCACGATCTCGGTCCCTTCCCCACCAACAGTTAGATCGTCGAGGCTTAACGTTGTTTCCTTGTGTGAGTCGCCCAGGCGCCTGAAGAGGGAAGTGTTGGGTGTGCGACTGAGCCCTTTACCACGAGGCACGACATCGATGTAGAAAGTCACTCATCGCTAATAGTTGAGCGCGACCGGCAGGCGGTCCGCGGACCAGCCGAGCTGGTCGATCGCGCGACGGCACGCGAAGCGATCCGTCATCCCCGCGACGTAGGCTACGGCGTCATGAAGTGTATCGGCGCCCTCCGCGTGGTCGGGGATGAGTTCGGGCGCACCGGCGTAGAACGTGACGAGCGCCTGCAGCATCTCGATCACGGCCTCGGCCTGGTCGCGGGCCGCGCTCGTGAGATAGATGTGCTCGTAGTTGAAGGTCCGAAAGGCGGCGAGGGCCTCGGCGTGGCGCTCGTCCATGCCGATCACGCCACGTTCGCGCGCGGTTCGCACCACGGCTGACAGGAAGGCGCCGAGCTGGCCACCGCGGCGAGTACCGGCCACCTCGCGCACAAGTCCAGGCAGATCACTCGCTTCGACGAGTCCCACGGACTGGGCGTCTTCGAAGTCGTGGCAGACGTAGGCGATGCGGTCGGCCCTTATCTTGTGTCTCCTACTACATAACCCTTTTGATCTGGTCAGTTACCTTGTCGATAGTGCCCACGACGTACCCACCAGCCCTACTCATTTTAGACAACCTTCTTCGCGACCAATAGGTAGCGGTGCTCGTTCGTGATGAGGCCGTCTGCGTCGAGAGACGTTGAAAGGAGATCATTGATGGCTGGTGTGTCTCTTTCGGGGTCGAAACCGGTGAAATCGGAGTGGGCGATGTCCAGTGCCTGAAGCCAGAAGATCAGTGAATCGATGTCGTGGATTACGTAATCGAGGTCGTATTCATCGAATTGGAGGACAGAGAAGCCGGCCTTGGTGAACAAGTCTGGCCGGATGACTGGTTCGCGCGGGGCCGTCACGAGGAAGGCGGTCTTCACGTTGGCCATGTTGCGTTCGCCGACTTGTTGGGTGATGAACTTCCCTCCAACCGGAAGTAGTTCGTGAATTGCCTCGGGCTCGAACGGCGCGTGACGGTTGATGACCACGTCGAATGGACCATTGGTTTCGGGCCCGGTTCCCACGTGAAAGTGCACGTTCGTGGCGCCGGCAGAGGCGGAGTTTCTTTCGGCGCGCCGGATCATCTCACTGTCGGGGTCGACGCCCACCAGCAATCGGGCGTCATTACTGAACTCGAGAAGTCGCTCGCCTCCACCTGTCCCAATGTCGATGACGGAGTCGGTCGGGCGAAGGTGGCTCTTGACGACTGTCGCGTAGTCCCACGGCGTGGACGGGTGCGACGTGTTCATGCGAGAAAAGTCCCACCCATTACGTCGCCCCACTCGTGCGGCTATCAGACGAAGCTCGGCCGACGAGTAGCGGACTTTGAAGTTCACGTCTTCAACTTACGGGCGATCGATCTCAGGGGCGCGAAACATCGCCCTCGATTCCCTGTGGGAGACGGTCAACCGGCCAGTCAAGAAGTCGAACCGCGGAGTCGAAGGCGAACCGATCCGTCATTCCGGCGACGTAGGTGACCGACGCCGTGAGTGCATCGTTGTGCATCGGGGTGTAGTCGGGCACCAGTTGGGGCGATTCGCTGAATCTCTCCACCAGTGCCTTCAAGACGGCGACGACCGCTTCGCCCTGACGAAGTGACTCGGGACGGTTGTAGATACGTTGATAGTTGAAGGCACGGAGCTCGGCGAGTGCCTCAGCGTGAGCGGAATCCATGCCGATGAGTCCCGTGGTGCTGATGCTGGTTACTAAGGCACCGATCAGTGAGCGGAGTTGGGAAGAACGGGTTACCCCAAGGACGCTGGCCACCGACGTGGGCAGGTCGTCCGGACTGACGATGCCGGCACTGATGGCGTCCTCCAGGTCATGGGCGCTGTACGCGCATCGGTCGGCCCAGCTCACGACGATTCCCTCTGGTGTCGCCGGCGTCGGCCGGGACCACGAGTGGTTGCGGATGCCGTCCAGAGTCTCCTGGCACAGGTTTAGGGGTTGAAGAACGACGTCGGCTCCCCAAACCGCGTGGTGATAGCCGCCGGGAATGAACAGGTCGAATGCCTCCTCGGAGGCGTGCCCCCCTGGGCCATGCCCGCAGTCGTGCCCTAGGGCTATCGCTTCGGTGAGGGCAACGTTGAGTCCCGTCGCTCGAGCAACGGCGGTCGCCACCTGCGCAACCTCCAGGGCGTGAGTCAATCGGGTGCGTTGGTGGTCGGCGGGAAAGACGAAGACCTGCGTCTTTCCTGCGAGTCGACGAAAAGCATTTGAGTGCAGGATGCGGTCGCGATCCCTCTCAAAGCAGGTCCGCAGTGGATCAGGTATTTCTTCGATGGCGCGGTTTCCGGCCTCTGACGCTCGCGTGGCGCCTCCGGCCAGTGTCTGGTTCTCGAACTCCTCGCGCTGCTCTCTTGAGATGAGTCGTGGCTCGACCGTACGTGGCGGCGTGTCTCGATGGGCGAAAACCAGGCCATTGGACGCGGGAATCCCTCGCATGGTGGCGGTCCATTCGCTTCGTCGATCGATGGTCACTTCAAGTTCCCTCATTGTTCCTCACCTCTAGTCTGCCGTGGCTGGAGTTGGCGCATTCGTCGTAGCTCCGCATGAACCACAGCTAATTCGCTGCGCAGCCTCTGATTGTCCTCCGTCGAGTCCTTTAGTCGCGAGACCAGGAGTTCAATTCGCTTCTGTTGACTTGCCCGGCCGGTCTGTTCTGCCCCGGGAATCCGCGTGGGGGAAAGGCGATCCGCTTCCGCGCGACGAGTGTGTACGGCTTCGTAGACCGCTTGCTGAGTGTAGATCCACGAGGGGGAGACTCCTGCCGCCTTCGCGATGCCTTGAACAGTGACTGGTTGTCGGAGGCGGTCAGCCTCACGTAACGCCGCGGTCACTCGGCTCAAGCACTCCTCGTGCTTGAGCCTCGCGGCCTCGCGAAGGTGAACGGTGTTATCAGCCTTCATGTGTGCTCCTTCGGTGCCGAGGTGAGGCAACGCGGGCCGGTGCGACGGGCTCTGCCTCGGCGACCTTGCAGATGATCCCCTTGAGTGCCATCGCATCCTGGTCGGCCTTTTCGGCCAGACGGACGTATCCTTCATCGCGAGCCCTAACGGCCACGGCCTCGGTGACGACAAGTTGTCTTTGGTATTCGTCGATGAACTCCGCGTCGGGGATGAAGAGGTCACACGACAAACATGGATTGGCCTGCTCGCAAACCTTTGTCGGTGACATACCACAAGATCCGTTGGCCAGGCGAAGTGACGCCGCCTGTTCGACCCGATGGCGACTCCACGCGGCGTCAGAGAGTCGGCCCTCAACGTCGAGCACCTCATCGGGCACGCTCCGATCGCCGTCGGTCTTGGCCGTGGCCTTCTCCCAGGCGTCACGGATGGTCTTGTCGTTCAATCGGGCATAGTGGGCGGTCATGGTTGGCGATGTGTGGTCCAAAAGAGCCTGAACTATGTGGGCGGGGACGTCGGCGTTGATGAGCCTCGTTCCGTAGGTGTGACGAAACTGGTGACTAGTTATGTGGATGGCTCTGCCCACGTCGTCTATGAGTTCGAGTTGGTCAAACCAGTTCTGGAGGATGGATCGGTAGCCGGAATAGCCAATTGCCTTGCAACCGGTCGGATTAGCGGTTGGCGAGGGAAAGAGCTTCAGAGCACTTGCTCGCGATGATGGGGCTCGCGAGCTCTCTCGCTTCGCGACGTCGGGGTACTTCGATCTCACGACCTCCGCCCACGCGCTGAGTTCGATGGCCAGTGAATCAGCGATTGGCACCACCGCGTCGCGACCGATCTTGGAGTTGTAGAAGAGTAGGTACGGATTGCCGGCACCGTCACGTGAAAGGAAGCGCCAGTGCACGAGGTGGCGGATGTCCGTGTTGCGCATTCCGGTCTCGATGTGGAGGCGGGTGATTAGGCGGTACTCGGTTCGCGACATCGTCGCGAGGGCGCCCGGGGCTTCGATCGCTCGCATCGCGGATTCAGGGATGGCTCTGGGTAGGTGTTCTCCCTGTCGCGGAAAATCGTCGGGGTGGACGTTGGCCGTGATGGGAACTTCGCAGTGCCAGGAGTATCGATGGTTGTCACGAAGGAGGACGCTCACTGCACTCAACATTGCCTTGCGATGCGAGTGGCTGATGGGTGATCCGGTTCGACGATTTCTGAGAGTTGACACGTCTACAAACCACTCCTCCAGGAATTCACGGTCCAATTGACCAATGTCCTTTCCGGGGTGTCGCTTCGCGAATGAGGCTGATAGATGACGCATGGCGAGGAGATCTTTCGCGACACCATTGAAGTCCATCCCTTTGGCAGTGAGTCTCTGCCGGCACCATCGTTTGACCAGATCCCGGAGTCCCGGTTGAACGATGCCGCGGAAGTCGAGGTATCGCGTCTTCCCGGTGACACCGAGACGGTTCCGGTCCCAGACATCGCGCGGATACTCGTTGTCCCAACCGGTACCTTCGACGAGGTCGGCGAGGGCGTCCGAGGTGAATCGCAATACGCCGATTGAACCAAGTCCACGACCCGTCCCGTGCACCTTCCACCATTCCCCCCACGTGTCGCGCGGAATCTCGGTGAGTGATTCGATGCCACTGCGACGGAGTGTTCTGAACAGTTCTTTTCCGAGCGAGAAGGGGAAGGTCGACGTGTTGCGATCGTGGAGGGCCTGTAGGACGTATTGCGATTCGACGCGCAGCGTCTCGGGAAAATCTCGTAGGTCGTAACGTGCGCGACCAACGTCGTTCAGATGCTCGACGAACTGCTCGATCGGCGGTCTACCATTGCGCGTCCAACGTAAGAGGTGCGCTGCACACAAAGGCTGTCCTGGGCGAGCATCCAGGTTGCAGAGGCCCACGGGGCAAGGGTTCGTCGTTGTGCAAATGGCCGTCGCTTCGTCGGATACGGACCAGGCCTCGGACGAGATCGATCCCAGATGCTTCTGCCACGCGTAGAGATGGATCCGACAGAAGCCACTGTCCTGGCCCTGCCGGCAGTTGGGAACGAGACACTTTTGGGGCGCTCGTCGCCCCTGGAGCTCGGCCGGCTGACTGGCGGCCCACGCCAGCTTCTGCTGACCCTTTGGCTTGCCAGCGTCGCGCCACCGGTGGTGATGTCCGATGCAGAGCCCGGCGCTCAATTCGCTGCCGATGCAGTCCTCGACCATGCAGTCAGGAACGTGGAGCACGCCGGTGAGTTCGGAGCAGTAGAAGACTTCTTGGTGGTACTCGGGACGCAGTGCTTCGCGAACGGTCTGGCGCCACTGGGCGTACCGGTCTTCTTCGAGGACTCGCAGGCTCATAGCTTCACCGCCGAGTCATCGAGCCAACCAACACGGTCGAGCTCGGCTCGCAGGTCGCTGACGTTGAGGTGGCCGTAGATGGACCGGGTCGTTTGAATGTCGGCGTGGCCGAGCAGTTCAGAGACGATCTCGATGCGGGCGCCGGCCTGCAGGAGGCGCGTGCTGTAGGTGTGGCGGAACATGTGGGGGGTGAAGTAGAAGTCGACCTTCGTTCGAGTACGCCGGACGAGGTCGTCGACGGAGTCGTACGTCCATGGCCTTCCAATCGACCCTCCGTAGAGGTTGACGAATAGGTAGTCCGAGTTGATCGCGCCGTAGTCAAGCGTCAGGTAGTCGATCGCGAGTCGGACGAAGCGCCGCCCTACCGGCACCACGCGCTCCTTTGAGCCCTTCACCCTCGCGCCGTTGGCGTTTTCGCGTGGCGTGATGCGAAGCGTTCCGTGGCGCTCGTCGAGGTCATCAATTCGCAGCCCCAGGGCCTCCGAGGCCCGAACACCGGTCTCCCATAGGGTGCCGAAGAAGAGACGGTCACGCCGGTTGGTGCAGGCTTCAAGAACGCTCTGGACCTGATCGGGATTGAGGGTGGACGGGCGTCGGGCGGCGACCTTCACGGCGATTGAGCGGCTCGGGCGGGTGCGGGACTTCGCGAGATGGGAAAGGAAGGGTTGGTAGCGTCCCATGCCTCGAGGCTGGCCCTGACGGAGCTGGCTGAGCAGTGGAAGGACCTCGGTGTCGCGCTGCCCCAGAAACTCGTAGAACGCCACGACCGCCGACAACTTCCTGGAAATCGTCGACGGGGCGAGGTGGGGTTCGGGGTCGAGGGGGGTGATCGAACCTCCGCCGACGCGAAGTGACTCTGGTAACCGGAGCCACGAGATCCACGCGGCGAGGTCGTCGACACTCACTGCAAGGACAGACTGGTCTCGCTGGTCGAGGAAGGTCCAGAAGTCGCGCAGGTCGAAGGCGTAGGACCGGACGGTGTTGGGCGATGAACCCCGTGCTGTCAGGTACGCGAGGTACTGGTCGATAGGCACAATCGGAAGCCCAACGTCATCGACGACGGTGTAGGACGGCAGCCCATCCGGCTGGTCCAACTGCTGAACTCTCATGGCATCTCCGTTCTGGAGACCCAAGGTAAGGGTTGGATGTGACATCCCTTAGGTGGCTCGCTGCTCTCTTCTGGAGATTGAAGAGGCTGTGGTCAGTTCCTAGAGATAACGGCCCAGCTGACGACCTCGCCCTCCAAGGTCGAGGGCGCCGGCCGCGACCAGGAGTGGTTGGCGATGCCGTCGAGGGTCTCGGCGCAAAGGTTGAGCGTGGCGAGCGACACGCGCGCGCCCCACGGAGCGTGGTCGAAGCCGCCGGGCACGAACGCGTCGAGGGCCTCTTCGCTGGCGTGCCCGCCGGGACCGTGGCCGCAGTCGTGCCCCAGGGCGATCGCCTCAGTCAGGGCCTCGTTGAGCCCCAGGGCGCGCGCGATGCCCGTGGCTACCTGGGCAACTTCGAGCGCGTGGGTCAGGCGGGTACGCACGTGGTCTTCGGGGAAGATGAAGACTTGGGTCTTGCCAGCGAGGCGGCGAAAGGCGCTCGAGTGCAAGATGCGGTCACGGTCGCGCTCGAAGCACGTGCGGAACTCGTCGGGTTCCTCGGGTCGCAGTCGGTTCCCCGCCCCGACGTCGCGGGCGGCGTCAGCGGCGAGCAAAGCGTCGAGGCGCTCTTCTCGCTCGGCCCGTGTGGTGGGCACTGCCTCGCCATCTCGCGAGTGGGCTCCGATGACCGGCTGGGAGTCGTGATGGGCGAGCACCACGTCGCTCGCCGCGAATCCCGCCATGGTCGCCGCCCAGCGCGCGCTGCGTTCGGAGACCTCATCCATGCTCCCATTGTGGCCCAGCGCCGTAACATGGGGTCGACAGTGGAGGACAGCATGGAGATTCGTATTGGCATCGTCCAGTCGATGAGAGAGCTCGAGGTTGAACTGCCCGAAGGCACCGACCAGGATCAGATCAAGGGCGAGGTTGACGCTGCGCTCGGCTCCGGCGCGGTGCTCTGGCTGACCGACCGCAAGGGACGGCGCGTGGGCGTGCCGTCTGAGCGCGTCGCATATGTCGAGTTCACGACCGGTAACGAGCGGGTCGTGGGATTCGGCGCCAGCTAGTCGTGCTCGACTACCACCTGCACCTCTGGCCGCACTCGGAGTCGTCGGTCTGGTACAAACTCGATCAGATCGCGGCCTACTGCGAGGAGGCGGCCGCCAACGGCGTGAGCGAACTCGCCCTCACCGAGCACTCGCACCGATTCGTTGACGTGACCAGCCTGGTGGGGCCGTTCTGGCAGCGCTACGGCCACGAGCCGACCAGCCAGGTGATGGCCGACTACTTCGACTGGCACGCGCGCAATTCCCTCGAGGATTACGTCAGCCTCGCCAAGGCCGCCAAGGACGAGGGCTTGCCAGTCAAGATCGGCCTTGAACTCGACTACTACGTGGACCAGATGGACGAGGTGTCACAGCTCCTCACCCAGTACCCCTTCGACGTCATTATCGGCTCCGTGCACTGGCTCGGCACCTGGGGCTTTGACGACGTGGACAACCCCATCCCGATGGCCGAGTGGAGGAGTCGCGACGTCGACGCCGCTTGGGGCGACTACGCGCGTGCGATGGGCGAGCTTGCCGCGTCGCGCGCCGTCGACGTCCTCGCTCACCCCGACCTGATCAAGGTGGCGGGCTACGTTCCCCAGGACCCGAGCGAGTTCTGGGATCGCATGAGTGAGTCAGCCGCGATCGCCGGCGTCTCGGTCGAAGTCTCCTCGGCCGGTTGGGTCAAGCCCACCGGCGAGCAGTACCCCGCCGAGGGCTTCCTCGACCGACTGGTGGCGCGCGAGGTCACCTTCACCACTGCCTCGGACGCGCATCGCCTGGCACGCGTCGGCGAGCGCGCGGGAGACCTCGCGACGCTGCTCGAGGCGCGCGGCGTGAACGAGCTCGCCTCTTACAGCGCTCGTCAGCGCCAGATGGTGCCCCTGAGAAGCCGCTAGTGGCGACCCTCGGCGAACTGGCGAGCCAACGCGCGGGCCTCTCCGCGGGCGCCACCGACCACCTCGGGCGCCTCATTGCGTCCTGGTCGCTGCTCGCGGATCTCTCGTTCTCGGACATGGTGCTGATGGCGCGCACCGCCAGTGGCACGCAGGGCGAGAGTTTCATCGTGCTGGGCCAGCTGCGACCCAACAATCGCTCGACCATGATCAACGACGACCTCGTGGGCACGACGCATCGTCCCGAGGACTGGCCCCTGGTGCGAGAGGCCTTCGAGCGCGGCGAGCGCGTTGTCGGCGAAGCCCCTGTCGGTGAGATCGGACTGGTACCCGTGTGGTGTGTGCCGGTGCGTTACGACGATGCGGTGGTGGCGGTGATGGTGCGCCTCCAGGGCCCCTTGCGCGGTCCGGCGTCGCTCTATGAGCAGGCCTACCTGTCGATATTCGAGCGCCTGTGCGACATGGTGGCCGACGCGACGTTCCCCTTCCGCGAGGACGACGTGGCCGGGCCGGGCATGCCGCGCGTGGGCGACGGCATCATGCTCCTTGACGCGCGCGGATCGATCGAGTTCGCGACCCCCAACGCGGCCAACGCCCTGCACCGCCTCGGCATCTACGCCTCGAGCGAGGGGCGCACGCTGCCCGAGCTTGGTCTACGGGTGCGGGTCGTTGAGCGATCGCTGGCCTACGCGATCCCGGCCATGGAGGAGATCGACCGCGGGCACGACGTGGCGATCCTCTTTCAGAGCGTGCCGCTGCTCGCCCACCAGGCCGTGACCGGCGTTCTGATCCTGCTGCGCGACGTGTCGGACCTGCGTCACCTGAACCGCATGGTGCTGAACAAGGAGGCGGCGGTGCGCGAAGTGCACCACCGCGTGAAGAACAACCTGCAGACGATCTCGTCGCTACTGCGCCTTCAGGCGCGGCGCAGCGACGAGGACGAGACCCGCGTCGCCCTGCTCGAGGCCGAGCGGCGCGTGCGCTCCATCGCCGTCGTTCACGAGGTCCTCTCGCGAGAACCGGGCGAGGAGGTTGTCTTCGATGAGATCGTGCGCTCGCTGGTGATGTTGGTCGAAGACACGGTGCTCGCGCTGCACCCGGTGGAGATCGTGGTCAACGGCGAGCTGGGCACGCTGCCGACGGACCTCGCCACGCCGCTCGCCGTGGCGCTCGCCGAACTGTTGACCAACGCGGTCGAGCACGCCTTCACCGAGTTCGACGACGTGGACCAGGGTCACGTCGGCGTGGTGACGCTCAACCTGCGCGTCGACGCCGACACCGCGGTCGCCGAAATCCGTGACAACGGTCGCGGTCTGGGCGAGGATTTCAGTCTCGAGGTCCCCACGAGCCTCGGGCTGTCCATCGTGCGCGACATCATCCGCGCGCAACTGCACGGCACCATCGAGATGCGCTCGATCGAGCCCGCGCTCGGCGGCGGCACGTACGTGCGCGTCGCCGTCCCGACGCAGCCGCAGATCTAGCTGGCGTTGGCGCGCCGACGTGCCGCGAGCCACTGCTTGCGCAACTTGCGGCGCTCGTCTTCGGTCGTGCCACCCCACACGCCCGATTCCTGGTTGGTCGCCAGAGCGAACTCCAGGCAGTATTTCTGGGCCTCGCAGCGGTCACAGACCCGCTTGGCTGACTCGATCTGGTCCGTCGCCCCACCCGTGGTACCCACGGGGAAGAACAGGTCCGGTTCCGTATCGCGACACGCCGCGTGGCTTCGCCAATCCGCGTCGTCCCACGCGTGGGTGCGGTTCCAAATTAACGACATGACAATTCCTTTACAATCTCGTCCAGACAGCCGTGTCGTACGGACTCATCTGTACGGGGGGGAACTCGAATTTTAGTGAACAATGTGTTAAAAAACAAGGGCTTGGCAAGGATTTTCAAGGGTTTTCGACCTCGATGGCCCTCTCGTGACTAAAGTCGTCGCCCACCGGGGCCTGCACCGGAGCGAGCGCGAAAACACCGTGGCCGCCTTCGCGGCGGCTCGTGAGGTCGGCGTCGACGGCGTCGAGCTCGACGTGCGCGCCGGCTCTGACGGGGTTCTGGTCGTGCACCACGACCCCGCGCTCGACGAGCTGGTCATCGCCGATCACCCGGCCGCGGCCCTGCCCGACTACGTCGCGAGGCTCTCGGAGGCTCTCGGCGCGTGCGGTGACCTCGAGGTGAACGTCGAGATCAAGATGGACGCCTACGGGGCCCACGACCCGCGTCGGGCGCCATTCATCGAGCGCGTAGTGGCCTCCGTCGACGCGCTGGGGCTGGGTGCGCGGGTTCTCTATTCGAGCTTTGATGAGCCGACATGCCGTTACCTGCGCGAGGTCGCGCCGGCGAGTGCGGTGGGCCTGCTGCTCGACGACGCCGACGACGCGCGCGAGGCTCTCGTCGGCGCGGTGGCGGCGGGCTACACCGCGCTGCACCCCTACTTTCGCACCGTCACCCCTGACGTCGTGGCCGACGTGCACGCCGCGGGTCTGGCCCTGAACGTCTGGACGCCCAACGAGCGCGATGACCTCGCCCGTCTTCTCGACTGGGGGGTCGACGCGGTCATCACGGACGACCCCGCACTGGCCCTCGCCCTGCGCGACGGGCGAATTTGACTCTCTCTCGGGTGGCCTAGATTGGGCGTCATGAACGTTGTGGTGTGTGCGAAGCAGATTCCGGATCCGGCGGCGCCCCAGTCTTTGGAGGCCTCGAACAACCTGAATCGGAGCGGG
>JAJZSX010000415.1 GCA_021849435.1 Actinomycetes bacterium
AGGAGTACCCGGGCACCGTGGTCGCAATCACCCACGACCGCTACTTCCTCGACAACGTCGCCTCGTGGATCTTGGAGCTCGACCGCGGCGCGGGCATCCCCTGGGAGGGGAACTACTCGTCCTGGCTCGAGCAGAAGCAGGCGCGACTCGCCGCCGAGGAGAAGGCGGACCAGTCCCGCCAGGCCGCGCTCGCGCGCGAGCTCGAGTGGATCAGGATGTCCCCGCGGGCCCGCCAGTCCAAGGGCAAGGCCCGCGTGAGCGCCTTCAATCAGCTGGTGGCCGAGAGCGAGGCGGCCGACCAGCGCCCCGAGCGCCTCGAGATCGCCATCCCGCCCGGTCCGCGGCTCGGCGACGTGGTGGTGAACGCCCGCGGCGTGACCAAGGGCTTCGACGATCGCCTGCTCATCGAGGACCTCTCCTTCCTGCTGCCCCCGGGCGGGATCGTCGGGGTCATCGGGCCCAACGGCGCGGGCAAGTCGACGCTCTTCAAGATGATGGTGGGCGAGCTCGAGCCCGACGCGGGCACCTTCGAGGTCGGCAGCACCGTGCGCTTCGCCTACGTCGACCAGTCCCGCGAGGGCCTGGACCCCAGCGCGACGGTCTTTGACGAGGTGAGCGGCGGCCAGGAGCGACTGGTCGTGGGCAACCGTGAGATCCACGCGCGCGCCTACGTGGCGAGCTTCGGATTCAAGGGCAGTGACCAGCAAAAGCGCGTCGGCGAGATCTCCGGTGGCGAGCGCAACCGGGTCCAACTCGCCAAGGTCCTGCGCAGCGGCGGCAACGTCCTGCTGCTCGACGAACCGACCAACGACCTCGACGTCGACACGCTGCGCGCCCTCGAGGACGGCCTCTTGTCCTTCCCGGGCTGTGCCGTCGTGATCAGCCACGACCGCTGGTTCCTCGACCGCATCGCGACCCACGTGCTCGCCTTCGAGGGCGACACCGAGGTGCGCTGGTTCGAGGGGAACTTCTCGGACTACGAGGTCGAACGTCACAAGCGCCTCGGCGCCGATGCCGACCAGCCCCACCGCATCCGCTACAAGCCGCTCACCCGTTCCTGAGGTCGCTCGTCGGTAGCCTGGTCTCGCGACCACCGTGAGACTGGAGTTGAGACCATGCCAACGCGCGACGACTGCCTGGAGCTGGACCGCCTCGACCGGCTGGCGCCGCGGCGAGACGACTTCGTACTCGCGCCCGGCCTGATCTACCTCGACGGCAACTCACTGGGGCCACTTACGCGCACAACGCGCGAGCGCGTGCTCGCGACGCTCGACGAGGAGTGGGCGACCGGTCTGATCCGCAGTTGGAACTCGGCGGGCTGGATGGCGGCCCCGACGCGCGTCGGTGACCGGCTCGCCCCCCTGATCGGGGCACGCGCTGGCGAGGTGGTGGTCGCCGACACCCTCACGCTCCTACTCGCCAAGCTGATCCTCGGGGCGCTCGACTTGCGAAAGGACCGGTCGGTCGTCCTCACTGACGCGGCCAACTTCCACTCGGACCTCTACGTCGCCGAGGCGATGGCCCGCCGGGCCGGGCGCCCGGTCACGCTGCGCGCAATCGACCGCGACACGCTCGACGCCGAACTCACCGAAGACGTCGCGCTCGTGATGCTCACCCACGTCGACTTTCGCACCGGTGAGATGCTCGATCTCGCGGTGGTGACCGAACGGGTCCACGCGGTTGGCGCGCTGATGCTCTGGGATTTCGCCCACTCGACGGGCGCGGTGCCCCTCGACGTGACCGCAGCGAACGTCGACTTCGCGGCGGGTTGCACGTACAAGTACCTGAACGCCGGGCCCGGCGCGCCGGGCTTCCTCTACGTACGCGACTCCTGGCAGGGCGTGATTGAGAACCCGCTGCCCGGCTGGCTCGGCCACGCGCGGCCCTTCGACTTCGAGCGCGGCTACGAGGCCGCCCCCGGGGTCCAGGCCTTCGTCACCTCCTCGCCCTCGGTCATCGCGCTCAGCGCCCTTGACGGGGCGCTCGACGCCTTCGCGGGCGTGTCGATGGACGACGTGCGCGAAAAGAGCCTCGCGCTGACGGACCTGTTCATCGAGCTCGTCGAGGCACGCCTGCCCGGTGCCTTCGCCCTCGTCACCCCGCGCGAGCACGCCCGTCGGGGCAGTCAGGTGGCGCTTCGTCACGACGACGCCTACGGGATCGTCCAGGCGCTCATCGCCCGCGGGGTGATCGGGGACTTTCGCGCGCCCGACGTGTGTCGGTTCGGATTCGCCCCGCTCTACCTTCGCTACGTCGACATCTACGACGCGGTCACCCACCTCGTCAAAGTGATCGAGGGCGCCGAGCACCTCGACCCCGTCTACGCCACGCGCAACCCGGTCACTTGATCACTGGGAGAAGACGACGGTGCGCTGACCGACCAGCATGACGCGGTCCTCGGCGATGAGCCCGACGGCGCGCGCGAGCACGGTGCGCTCGACGTCGCGCCCGAGCGCGATGAACTCGTTGGGCCGGCGCGCGTGGGTCACGCGCGCGACGTCCTGTTCGATGATCGGGCCCTCGTCGAGGTCGGCGGTGACGAAGTGGGCGGTCGCGCCGATCAGTTTCACGCCGCGCTCGTAGGCCTGGTGGTAGGCGCGCGCACCCTTGAAGCCGGGCAGGAACGAGTGATGGATGTTGACGATCCGCCCGCTCAGTTCCGCACAGAGGGCCGGCGAGATGATCTGCATGTAGCGCGCGAGCACCACCACGTCGACCTCGTGTCGCGCGACGAGTTCGCGCACCACGTCCTCGGCCGCCGACTTGGTCGAGGGGGTCACCTCGACCTGGAAGAAGGGGACGTCGTGGCGCGCGCAAAGCTCGCGACAGACGCCGTGGTTGCTCACCACCGCCACGATGTCCAGGGCCAGGTCGCCCTGCTCGGCGCGGTAGAGCAGGTCGGCGAGGCAGTGGTCGAACTGCGAGACCATGACGAGGGCCCGGCGGCGTTGGGTCTCGGGGCGGATGGTGAGTGTCGGGTCAAAGGTCGCGAGGTCGACTTCGAGGCGTTGACGTACCGCGTCGACGTCCACGGCGCAGGTGAAGCGCGTGCGCATGCAGAACTGGCCCGTCACCGGGTCAGTGAACTGGTCGTTCTCCAGGATGTTGCCGTCGATCGCAAAGACCGCCGAGCTGAGCGCGCGCACGATGCCCGGCATGTCCAGGCACTGGAGGGTGACGACGTAGGTGACCTCGGGCACGATCGCGGACTACGACCGGTACGAGTAGAACCCCTGGCCCG
>JAJZSX010000416.1 GCA_021849435.1 Actinomycetes bacterium
TGACCTGGTCTCTTCCCCCTACTTAGGCCGAAGTTACGTTCATCTGGCTGTGTAAGCCTGATTCCATAAGGGAGAACGGGCGTTTCGCTCAGCGAGTGCTGTCTACGTGAGCCGCCGAGGCACCGCGGATCCGAGCAGTTCGAAGACTCGACGCTGGGTGGTGGTGGGCGTCGAGAGCAACTCGAATGAGCTCGCCGCTTCAGCGGTCACCGCCATGGTGTTGCGAGTGAGGGTGGCGAGGTGATCGAGCAGTTCGCGAAAGCCCCTGACCTCGTCGTCAGCGTCATTGCGCTTGGTGGTGGCCTTAGCCGACGCCGAGGTGGAACGCTGCGCCGGAGCCACGGGGTTGTCGCGCGTCGGTGGATGCTCGTCGGTGAAGGTGAGCGGCGCGAGTGCTTCGCGCAGGTGCCACACCAGGTAGGCGCTGAGCATGCAGATGAACACGTGGGAACGCACTCGAGCCTCGAGGCGGTGGTGGATCGGACGCAGCGAGAGATCGTCGACCTTGATGTGGCGAAAGTCCCGTTCGACGTTCGCTAAGTCCTTGTAGGCGGTGACGACGCCGGCGGCGTCCATCTCGCCCTCTGTCAGGGTGGTGCGCAGCACGTAGATCCCATCGAGGGCCGCTTCGGTGTCGATCGCGTGCTGGCGTCTCGTGACGCCGAGTGACGAGTCGGTGATCACGACCTCGAAGTGCTTGGCCATCTTCCACTTGTTGAGCACCTTGCCGACGCGAAGTCCGATCTTGTCGGCTCCGCGAAGCTGACCACTCGCAACGGCCGCGACGATCGGGGCGACTGCCGCTTCGGTGGCGTCGAGCAGCTCAGCGCGCTTGCGGGTGCGCTCGGCCGCCAACAACGGATTGCGACAGGCGATGAGTCGCTCACCGGGAAAGTTCGGGTGCGTGAACGCAGCCAGGTCCCTCTCGTCAAAGAGCGAGAGCTGCAAGGGACCGTCCTCGCTCGCGAGTTGGGCGATCTGGGGCGCGCGCAGGCAGGTCAACCACCCGAGCGTGGTCTCCTCGTGGAGGGCCCTGATCCGCGCGCTCGTGATCATCCCCCGGTCGCCCACCATGGTGAGGTGGCTGAGCTGAAAGCGCGTGCGCACCGACTCGACGACCGAGATGAAGGCGGATGGGTCACCGGTGTTGCCCGCGAAGACCTCGATGGCGACCGGTCGCCCGGCCCGATCGGTCAGGAGTCCGTACTCGATCTGGGCCACGCCGCGCTTCTTATCCCTCGAGTAGCCCCGGGCCGCCAGCTCGTTCTTGGTGCCCTCCACCCAGGACGAGGAGAGGTCGAAGTAGGCGAGGGCCGTAGAGTTGGCCGTCCCCAGGTGACGTTTCGCGAGGGTGGCCTCGATTGATCCTTGGCGTTGCCCCAGCCAGTCCATGGCGGCGTAGACGCCGTCGGTGGTGACGCCCTCTAACCCCAAGTCGGCGGCGAGGGTGGTGTCATTCCACCACGTGGTGGTGGCGAGTTTGGGTCGCGGGTGCACCACGCGCGCGAGCACGAGCGCGTAGGCGATGTCGCGCTCGGAACACGCCGGACCGAGCAGGTCGGGCAGGCCCAGCTGGTTCGCCATCACCGAGACCGCGGCCAGATGCCCGTGGGGCAGGGAGCGGGTGAGCTCGAAGCCCTCGCCCACGATCACGTGGGCCTTGCCCGCCAGGGACTCACGAATGAGCTGAATCGTCGCGGCGGGCAGGTAGGAGAGGTTGGCGAGGGTCTCGTTCTTCACCTTGCCCCCCTCGCGGTAGGAACGGCGAAGCAGGTGGGTCTCGTAAACCTTGTCTTTATGCTGACGACGGGTCGTCGCCACATGCATGGCACCGATTACTCTAGTCACACGATAATCATCCCACATTACCCTGACGATATCAAGGATACTCGTGTCTACATATTATCGACAGAATCAACCCATCATCCCTGTTGAAGATGAGTATCTAACGAACTAAGCGACGTAACTTCGGCCTAGGTCGCCGTACTGGCGAAGACCGCGGTGACGTTCGAACGTACCTCGCACGTACTGCGAAACGAGCGATTCCACGTCGCGCGGGTTTCGCTCCAACGGTCCGGCCGAAGCGACATTTCCAGGGTCTTCGAAGCAACTCCACAGAGATTTCTACAGATTGCCCACGACAATGGATACGTCTTGGAACGTTCCGTGAGCGGCTAGGTAGGCAACGCAATGTACCGTAAGTCAAAGTTGAGGTTGGTCAGGCGCATTGGTGGCAACGTCGTGGTCGCGCTCATCGCCCTCGGCGGCGCGGTCGCGGCCGCGAGCGCCATGACGCACTCAGCGCCCGTTGCCCCGACGGCAACTGCGAACACCACCGTGGCCAAAGCGACGGTCGCCAGTCCAGTGACCACGTTACCCGCCACCTTGGTATCGAAGGCGCCGACCGCAACGGTGCACGTCAGCCCCGAGTCAGGAATCGTGACGGCTCTCTCGGGAACGGCACTCACGATCCAGAGTCAGACGGGGGCGACGTTCACGTACACGATTGACGGCTCGACCGTCGTGATGATGGGTCGGGTGAAGACGACGCTCGCCAATGTGCACGTTGGAACACGGGTATTTGTCATGCCCTCGGCCGCGAGCGCCGCTACCGCCGCCGCGATCGGTATCGTGCCGTCGACGGGTGAGCCATCGGATGGCCTTTCGGATTCGTCCGATGGCGCGTCGAACTCGTTGAGCGACAACTGACGACAACCGCGGTGACGCAACGCGGACGTGGGTCGTGAAGCGCCGCCGCGACGGTCTTGACCCGCCAGTTGCGATACCCACGGGACGCGTTGAGCGATGCGCTCGGCCGCGAGTGGCGCAGCAAACGCTGACGACCGGGAACGAGCAGGGCAATCTCGCAGGGTGGCCGTATACTGCCGCTCATGGCGATACTTTTCTGGCTGGTCATCTTGCTGGTCTGTATCTTCGCCGAGATCCACACCCAGGCCTTCGTCGCGGTCTTCGTCGCCGTGGGTGCGATCGTGGCATTCTTCCTCGCGCTGGCGAGCGTCCCCTTCGCGGTGGAAGCGGTCGTCTTCGTGGTCGTGACCGCGATCACGCTGTTCACCATGCGCCCGAGCGTCATGCGTCGTTTCGCGCGCACCGAGGTCGTGGACCTCACGATTCCCGCGGCCAGCAGCCTCGCGAATTCGACGGGCTTCGTCGAGGACGTCGTCGGCGACGAAGGACACCCGGGTCGCGTGAAGATTCGCGGCGAGTCGTGGCGAGCGG
>JAJZSX010000417.1 GCA_021849435.1 Actinomycetes bacterium
CGTGCGGTTCGCGGCTTCAAGGAACACATCCTGGTCGGGGCCGAGGACGCAACCACCATCACGCGGGCGTATACGGGAAAGACCATGCGCGTGTTGCGCAACGATCGAACCGACCGCTACGAGGCCAACCGGTCGATGCTTCGACCCTTTCCCGAACAGCTCGCGGTTTCCCTCGGGGACGGATCGTTCCACCTCGGGGGCGACGACACGACCCCGGGCGTCGACGAGACCGTCGAGGCTTACCCAGCCGGTCAGTCAGTGGGCGGCATCGCCGATCTCATGAGCGCGAGTGAGCTGGTCACGCGCATCAACGCCGAGGCCGAGGCCGTTCTGTCTCGGCTCGGCCGCTAGCGGCCAAGAAGTCCGACCGGACACGAGACCCCCGTGCCGCCGATGCCGCAGTACCCGTTGGGATTCGCTTCCAGGTACTGCTGGTGGTACTCCTCGGCCAGATAGAACGGTCCGGCCGGAGCGATCTCCGTCGTTATCGGCCCGAAGCCCGCCGCGCGCAATTCGTCACCGTAGCGTGCCGCCACGATTGCCGCCGACGCAGCCTGGGCGTCGGTGGTCGTAAAGATCGCGCTGCGGTACTGCGTACCCACGTCGTTACCCTGTCGGTTGCCCTGGGTGGGATCGTGACCCTCGAAGAAGTGACCGAGGACCGCCTCGTAGGAGATCACTGACGGATCAAAGACGACCCGAACCGTCTCGGCGTGCCCGGTCATCCCCGTGCAGACCTCGCGGTAGGTCGGATTCGGCGTAAAGCCACCTTGATAGCCGACTGACGTCGAGACGACCCCCGCCAATCGGTAAAACGATCGCTCGGCGCCCCAAAAGCAGCCCATCGCGACGTAGGCGACCTCGTGGGCAGGATCGACTGGCGCGTCGAGTTTCGTACCCAGGACCAAGTGGGCACGGTCAACGACGATGGGCTCAGCGCGACCTGGCAGCGCCTGCGCCGCGGAAATCATGGAAGTGGACGAGTGCATAGTGGCAGATTAGGGGTCTCACGTCTTGGTTGCGTCGGCCTAGTCTCGGACCGTGGACCACGATCGACTCGAAGACATCATGTCAGCCGTTCGCGCTGACGGCAGGCGGGTGACCGTGGCCAAGCGAGCAGTCGCTCGCGTGCTCGTCGAGCAACCCGACCACCTCAGCGCCGAGGAGATCACCCGGGCCGCGCAGCGCTACGCGTCCGACGTCAGCCCGTCGACGGTCTATCGGATACTGGAGGAGTTCGAACGACTCGATGTGGTCGTCCACGCCCACGTCGGACACGCCGCCACGGTGTATCACCTGGCGGGAGCACTTCACGGGCATCTGGTGTGCACGAACTGCGGGGTCACGATCGAGATCCCGTCACGCCACTTCGACGCGCTGAGCGGCGACCTTCTCAAGACGTACGGCTTCCGACTCGACCGCCATCACGTCGCGATCGCTGGCTTGTGCGCTCGTTGTCGAGAAGCGTGATGTCCCCGCTTCGCACGCGCTCCGTTGGTCCGCACCGATCGCTAGATTCGCACCAATCGTGATCTCTGTCGAGCACCTGTCCAAGCGCTATGGCGACACCGTCGCCGTGAATGACCTGAGTTTCGAGGTGCGTCCCGGTGTGGTCACGGGATTCCTCGGTCCCAACGGGTCTGGGAAATCCACGACGATGCGCGTCATCATGGGATTGGACGCACCAACGTCGGGCCACGCGACGATCGATGGTAAACGCTACCGGGACCTGAAGACCCCGTTGCGAGAGGTGGGCGCGCTCTTGGACGCCGCCGCCGTGCACCCCGGGCGCACCGCTCGCAATCACCTGCTCGCCCTGGCGACCTCGAATCGAATCCCGGTGCGTCGCGTCGAGGAAGTCCTCGAATTCACCGGTATCGCCGCCGTGGCGGACAAGAAGGTCGGGGGCTATTCGTTGGGAATGTCCCAGCGACTCGGGATTGCGGCCGCGCTCCTCGGCGACCCACCGGTCCTGCTCTTCGACGAGCCCGTCAACGGACTTGACCCCGAGGGCATCCGCTGGATTCGGGCGTTCTTCCGGGCGCTCGCTCTCGAGGGAAGAACTGTCTTCGTGAGCTCACACCTGATGAGCGAGATGGCCCAGAGCGCGGACGAGATCATCGTGATTGGCCGCGGTCGCTTCATCACCCAGGGCACCGTCGACGAACTCACCGCGTCCGCTGACGGCACGGTCCTCGTGCGCTCCGCCGACAACACCGCGCTGCGTCGCCTCCTCGAGACTTCGGGGACCACGGTGGAATCGACCAATGACGGGACGATGACCGTGCGCGGGACCAGCACGGAATCGGTGGGAACCACGGCGCTCGCCGCTGGCATCGCTATCTTTGAGCTCACGCCGCAGCGCGCGTCTCTCGAAGAGGTCTTCATGGACCTCACCGCGGACGCCGTCGAATACGCGAGCGCTGCCGAATCGACGCGTCATGGATAGGGTCACCATGGCCTCGACGACCCACGCCGAATGGATAAAGTTCCGCACCGTTCGTTCGACGGTCATGGGCTACGCCGTCACAATCGTGCTGACGCTGGGAATCGGTGCACTGGTCACGACGGCAATTCGGAGTCACTGGCGAACGATGAATCCCCTAGACCGCTTGACCTTCGACCCCGTCTCAACCAGCCTCGGCGGGACCCTCTTCGCTCAGTTCGCCGTCGGTGTCATCGGCGTGCTCTTCATCACGAGCGAGTACTCATCGGGCTCGATCCGCACCACCTTCGCCGCCACGCCACGGCGGGTCCAGGTCGTGGTCGCCAAGCTCGCGGTTCTCATCAGTGTCACCGCGGTCGTGGCCGAGGTCGTCGTGTTCGTGGCGTTCCTCCTGGGGCAACGCATCTACGAGGGTGTGGTGCCAACGGCGACCCTCGCTTCGGGAGCCGTGCTGCGATCGGTGATCCTCGGTGGGGTCTACCTCACCATCCTCGCCACCCTCGGGTTCGGGCTCGGCTTGATCCTGCGCCAGCAATCCGCGGCGATCAGCGTCTTCACCTCGCTACTGCTCATCGTGCCGATTATCGTGTTCGTCCTTCCCCAGAGCTGGCAGGAGACCATCACTCGGTATGAACCGTCCTCGCTCGGACACGCCATGATGTCGACCAGCGCCCCACTCAACATGTTCGGTCCATGGACTGCCACGCTGCTACTCCTCGGGTACGTCGCCGTCGTACTCGTGGCTGGCGCCTCGTTACTCGTTCGCCGCGACGCGTGAGTATG
>JAJZSX010000418.1 GCA_021849435.1 Actinomycetes bacterium
GTCGGACTGCGCCCTCGGTACTGGTTTGGTGTTGCCGGCGAGATTCGAACTCGCAAGTCTCCACCTTCGGAGGGTGGCATGTTATCCAATTACACCACGGCAACTCGCCCGACCAGCCTACCGGACCGGCGCCCGGACCGGTCGCCGACGCCCGCCAACGGTGACCGTGTCGCGCGCTGGACGCTCGTCTGCGCGCAACGGATGCGGCCCGCGCGGTGGGCTTCAGTAATGTTCGCCTATGGCCGAGCCGATCGACGTCACCCTTCTGCCCGACGGGGCGGAACTGCTCGACGAAGACGTCCTCGTCGGCGGCGTGTCGTTGCGCGCACTTGCCGAGACCCACGGCACGCCGCTGTTTGTCTACGACGAGGTGACGCTGCGCGCTCGTTGCAGTGAGGCGGCAAGCGCCTTTGACGACGGGGTCGCCTTCGCGTCCAAGTCCTTCCTGTGCGGGGCGATGGCCCGGGTCGCCCTCGAGGAGGGACTGTGCCTGGACGTGGCGACCGGCGGCGAGCTCGACCTCGCGCTGCGCGCCGGGGTCCCGGCTTCGCGGATCATCATGCACGGCAACAACAAGTCGGCGAGCGAGCTCGCCACCGCGATCGACGTCGGCGTGCACCGCGTGGTCGTTGACAACTTCGACGAGATCGACCGACTCGGCCAGCTGGTCGGCGCCGGTAGTGACCTGCACTGCCTGGTGCGCATCACGCCGGGCGTCGAGGCGCACACCCACGAATTCGTCCGCACCGGCCAGGAGGACTCCAAGTTCGGCTTCTCGGTCGCCTCTGGGGACGCCCGGCGCGCGATCGAGGCACTCGGGGCGCTACGCGGGGTGCGCGTGCACGGCGTGCACAGCCACATCGGCTCACAGATCTTCGAACTCGACGGCTTCGTCGAGACCATGGCGATCGTGGCCGACTTCACCCGTGACGACGACTTCGATGAGCTCTGCGTTGGTGGCGGGCTGGGTGTTGCCTACATGGCCGGCGAGCGCGCGCCCTCGATCACGCAGTGGGCCGCGAGCCTGCGCGCGAGCGCGGTGGCGAACGGGGTGGACCCGGGGGTCCGACTGACCGCCGAACCCGGTCGGGCGATCGTGGCCCAGGCGGCGCTGACGCTCTACCGCACCGGTACGCGCAAACGGGCCGCGTCCCGGACGTACCTGGCGGTGGACGGTGGCATGAGCGACAATCCTCGCCCCGTGCTCTACGGCTCGGGATACGAGGTCTTTGACGTCACACGGCCCCTCGAACCGCGCCCCCAGGCCGTGCGCCTGGTCGGCAAGCACTGCGAGAGCGGCGACGTGATCGTCGATGAGGCCTGGCTGCCCGAGTTGACGGGCATCGGCGAGCTCGTCGCCACGCCGGTGACCGGTGCCTACGGCTACTCGATGGCGTCGAACTACAACCGCGTGCCTCGTCCGGCGGTGGTCTTCGTGGGCGACGGGAACGCGCGAGTGGTGCTTCGACGCGAGACCTTCGAGGACCTCGCGCGACTCGAGGCGTGACGAGCCCCCGTCGCCCACGGGTTAGCCTTGTTCGATGACCACCCCGGTGATCCGCGTCGGCGTCATTGGCGCCGGCTTCGTCGGTTCGGCCTTCGTTGGACTGCTACTGGACGACTCACGGCACGACGCGCTCGTTGACGCCGCCACGGCCACGCTCGAGATCGTCGCGGTCGCGGTACGCGACCTCGACAAGCAGCACCCGGCGATTCCTGCGTCGCTCCTGACCACCGACGCCGCGGGCCTCGCTGCGATGGGTGACATCGACATCCTGGTCGAACTGGCCGGGGGACTTGAGCCCACGCGCGCCTACATCGAGTCGGCCCTCAGCCGCGGCGTCTCGGTGGTGACCGCCAACAAGGCCCTGATGGCCGAGCGCGGCACCGCGCTCGCGCGCCTCGGACACGAGCACGGGGCGGACCTCTTCTACGAGGCGGCCGTCGGTGGCGCGGTGCCCATCCTTCGCGCGTTGCGAACCTCGCTCGCGGGCGAGCGGATCGAGCGCGTGATGGGGATCGTGAACGGCACCACCAACTTCATCCTCTCCCAGATGACCACCGAGGGTTCGGACTACGAGACGGCCTTGGCCGAGGCCAAGGCCCGGGGGTACGCCGAGTCCGATCCGACGGCCGACGTCGAAGGATTCGACGCGGCGGCCAAGGTCCTCATCCTCGCCTCGCTCGCCTTTGGCACTGAACTGCGCGACGAGCGCATCACGCGCCAGGGCATCTCGGGGATTAGGGCGGTGGACGTCGAGTTCGCCCGGCGCGCCGGTTACGTCATCAAGCTGCTCGGCGTGGCCGAGCGGGTGGGTGAGCACGGGCTCTCGCGGCGCGTGCACCCCGCGATGGTCCCCGTCGACCACCCCCTCGCCGCCGTGCACGGGGCGATGAACGCCGTCTTCGTTGAGGGCGCGATCAGTGGACCGCTGATGTGGCTCGGTCAGGGCGCCGGCGGCGCGCCGACGGCCACGGCCGTGCTCGGCGACGTGCTCGACGCGGCGCGCAATCGCGTGAGCGGCCGCCACGACGTGCCCTTCATGGTCGACGATGCCCTCGAACGCGTGCCCGCCGGCGACCTCGCGAGCGTCTTCTACATCTCTCTCGACGTGGCCGACGAACCGGGCGTGCTCGCGAGTGTGGCGAGCGTCTTTGCCCGGCACCGGGTCTCCATCCGGTCGATGGAGCAGTTCGGGGTTGGCACCGAGGCCCGACTCTCCTTCGTCACCCACCACGCGCTCGCGCGCGACGTGGACGCGACGATCGAGGAACTGGCCAAGATCGAGTCAGTCGACTCGGTCGGGGCGTGTATACGAGTGATTGACGGAGGGAACCCGTGACCGGCTGGAACGGACTGCTGAATGAGTACGCCACGTGGTTCAACCTCGACGGGGTCGAGGAGGTCGTCACGCTCCAGGAGGGCAACACACCGCTGATTCGCGCCGACCGGCTCTCGGAGCGCTTGTCGGCGAACGTGTACCTGAAGTTCGAGGGACTGAACCCGACGGGCTCATTCAAGGACCGGGGCATGACCATGGCGATCACCAAAGCCAAGGCCAACGGGGCCAAGACCGTCATCTGCGGATCGACCGGCAACACCTCGGCCGCGGCCGCCGCGTACGCGGCCAAGGCCGGCATGGACTGCGTGGTGCTCGTGCCCGACGGCAAGATCGCGCTGGGCAAGCTCGCCCAGGCGATGGTCTACGGCGCGAAGATC
>JAJZSX010000419.1 GCA_021849435.1 Actinomycetes bacterium
ACTTCGAGATGAAGATGTAGCTCAGACCCGCTTGGTCGGGCGCTTGGCACGTAACTCGTCGGGCTCGCGTTCGCTGGGCGCGTCGACGAGATCCAAGGTGATCTCCTGGAGTTCGGCCACGAGGGCGCGCAGTTGCTTGGCGTTCTCGAAATAGGGTCGATACTCCTCAAGTTCGTCCTCGCTCAGGTTCCTCGTGACGGTCTTGTTGTCCAGCTTTCTCGTCCACCTCGCGTAGGGTCCGTGCAACGTCGGCGGGTCCGCGTGGCAGCGACAGTTAGCTTTACCGCAACGCTGGGCCTCCACCAAGAGTGTGCCGGGCAGAGCGAATCCGGTCTCGCCCAGTGCTTTGGCGATGCGCGCCCGGGCGGCCTGCTGGGCCTTAGTCGGTCTCATCGTCGGTCCCTTCGCACACCATCCACCCTACGCAAGTGATGCCGGCGTAGTATACGCCGGACAGGGGAGACGATGCAGGCATTGATCCCGAGGGTGTTCGACGCGGTGTGGGCGTCCGCCGAGGCCCACCTGCCTCCTCGAGCGCCCAGTGCCCACCCGCTCGGCTGTCACCGCGGTCGCCTCGTAGACCGCGTCTGCTTCTACGGCATCGTGGTGCGCCTCGTGACCGGCTGCTCGTGGCGAACGGCGGCGCGTCTGTGTGGCAACGTGAGTGCCACGACGCTGCGCAATCGGCGCAGCGAATGGATCGCCGCGGGCGTGTTCGACGCTCTGTGCACTGAGGCGCTCGCCGCTTACGACAAGATCCTCGGACTGGACTTGGGCGAGGTCGCCGTCGACGGCTCCACCCACAAGGCACCCGTGGGTGGCGAGGGAACCGGTCCCAACCCGACCGACCGGGGCAAGATCGGCTGGAAGTGGTCGATCGCGACGGACTGGCGTGGCGTCCCGATCGGTTGGGCGATCGACGGCGCCAACCGGCACGACTCGAAGCTGCTCGCCCCCACCCTCGACGCGGTGAAGGCGAGAGGCCTGCTCGAGGACATCGAGACCCTGCATCTCGATCGTGGCTATGACTCAAACGTGACGCGCACGCTATGCCGGGAGACCTACAAGCTCACCGACGTGGTGTGCGCCAGGAAGCGGCCGAGGGGCACGGCCAAGGGCACGAAGAATCCCCAACCGATGGGTCTGCGGTGGCCGGTCGAGCGCACCAACGCCTGGTTCAGTGCCTACGGGCAGTTGCGGCGCAACACCGATCGCTTCAACGTCCAGCGTCTCGCCCAGATTGCGCTCGCCATCGCCTTCATCCTCACCATCAAACTCTTCGCGTTCGCCGATCGCTGGAACTGCTAGTTCGAACCACCGCCCGACAACCACGCCCTACGAGCTCACGCGGCGCACTCGCGGAACAAAAGGATCATGCACCTTGCCGCACACCTTGCCACGCATGTCAAGTTGCGAGCCCCACGGGTGATTGCTCGCGGTTGCCAATCCCTTCGGGATCAAGCTGACGAACCGCCCTATTTGCGCGGGCTCTTAGCCTCAATCCACCGTCGAGCTCGCGAAGATGGTCACTTGTGACCTTCAGGCAAGGTTTGACGTCCCCGTTCGCGGCACCTCGCACATTTGGTTGACACGCGGACGTGTCGGGCCACCAGTTCGGTGATCTTTGTAACTTGTTCGCGCTGGAGATTGCCGGGCGTGCCGCGGGCGACCTCAAAGCCAATGTGGTCAGGTCTGTAGTTTGACGAGCCGGCTGAAGCACTCACTCCACTGCGTGGCCCAGGGCCACTTCGTCGGCAGGTGAAGGTGGCGTCGTCGCCCAGAGTCGGTGATGCGACCGGGTAGCGCGATGAACTTGCGACGGATCGTCTTGGCGACGAGGGGTCCGGTGATCTCAAGCCCGAGAGATCCGACCCAGCGCACCAGGTTGTGCGCGATCGAGGCGAGCACGGCCCACGCGGCGTTCGCGTTGAAGTCGCCCGACGGGCAGTGCTCGAGTCCCGAGCCCTCCTTGAGATCGCGAATCGCGAGCTCCACGACGGCGTGACGACGGTGGTCGGCGTCGAGGAAGATGGCCTCTCCGTCACGATCGGTGATGAAGGCGTGGTAGCGGTAAGTCGGAAAGAGTGCGGGACGGGGATCATTCAACTTCGTGCGGCGCACTATGAGACGATGACCGGCGTAGAGGGCCTCGCCGACCCAGGCCTCGCCGTTCAGCGTGTAGTCGATTGCAGTCCAACTCTCTTCGCCGATCGACTCGATAGCCCGTTGGACAACTGGGGTTTGACGCACCGTGATCGAGTAGCGCACGTCGTGGTCGCGACACGCCTGGACCACGTACTTGGAGAAGAAGCCCGAATCGCAGCGAAGCGTCAAGGGACCACCGGCCCCGGCCCTTCGCACCCGCCCCACCACCTCGCGCACGAATCGCTGAGCGCCGCGCTGGGTGTTGGCCGAACCCTTTCGAAAGCGCACGTGGAGGGTCTCACCGGTGTCAGCGCGCGTGGCGAGCAGCGGGTGAAAGCCCAGCACCTTGGTGTAGCCGTAGCCAGCACCCTCTTTCTGGGAACCGTGCACTTCACAGATCGTCGAGTCGATGTCGATGGTCATGGGCGCTTCCCCCGGGCCGGCGCCGAGGGACCAGGCGCGCGTCATGAGCACCTCGGAGACCCGGTCGAGCTGGCGCACGTTGCCGAAGGTGAAGCGACGCAGGAACGTGCCGAGCGTCGAGGGCGCCATCACCCGGTGCGAGAGGACCGACGAGGTCGCCCCCGAGCGCAGCACGTCGGCGTCGTCGATGCACGACGCACCCGCGACCATTGCGTGCACCAGGGTCGCCACGCGCCGGCCGGGGAACGGAGGAATCGAAATCGTCTCCTCGCAGAGCTCCTCGAGACTGAGCTTTTCACTGAGCAGACCCACCAATGCGAGCCCCGCGTTCGCGACGGAATGGTCATCGTCGAATGCCACCGACAGACGAGAAGGGCTGTGTAGAGTTGGCATCGAAAAGGTGTCCTTCATTTTGGTCGAATTGTGGTCTAAGCAACTCCAATCCTACCTGATGGGGACACCTTTTTCGCGCATGGCCAGGCCCTCAGTTCGCTACCCCGACGGTGGTTCCAGGCTAAAACCTCCGGATTGGAGTGCGGGTTAAAGGCCCGGTTGACGTGTCGAATGGGGGCGAGACCCTTGGTGAGGGCGATGTGTTCCAACTCGGCAGTGAGGCTCTGGATTTGGTCGTAGATCGACGC
>JAJZSX010000420.1 GCA_021849435.1 Actinomycetes bacterium
GTTCGGTGACCGTGTCGATCTTGTGCTCTGGCGCGGTACATCCATCGACGACCTCGCGAAGACCGAGGCCGTCCTCGCGGCGTCGCTCGGGGTGCGCCAGGTTCGCTGCGTGGCGAACGCGGCGAAGCGAAACCTCGTCACGCTTACCATCACCCGTGACGACCCCTTCGACGAGGCGGCCCTTCGCTTTCCTCTGCTCGACGTGAAGCGGACCAGCCTCTGGGAGGCGGTTCCGGTGGGTATCGACGAGGACGGTGCGACCGTGACGCTGTCGCTACCCGAGCGCAACGTGCTGCTGGGGGGCGAACCCGGCGCAGGCAAGTCGGTGGCTCTGTCGCTGCTGGTAGCGGCGGCGGCGCTCGACCCCGAAGTGGACCTCTGGCTCTTCGACGGCAAAGTGGTCGAACTCAGTGCGTGGTCAGCGTGCGCGAGAGTTTTTGTCGGTCACGACGTGCAGCGCGCCATCACCGTGCTCGAAGAGTTGACCGCCGAGATGGACGACCGTTATGACGAACTTCTGCGTCGCGGTGTGCGCAAAGTCACTCGGGCCGAGGGGCTGCGCCTGCACGTCGTCGTCATTGACGAACTCGCGCTCTACGTCGCGGGGACCGATAAGAAGTCCGCCCAGCGTTTCGCCGAACTGCTGCGGGGTCTCGTCGCGCGGGGACGAGCCGCCGGGATCATCGTGCTCGCGGCCACCCAGAAGCCCTCGATCGACATTGTGCCCTCAACGTTGCGCGACCTCTTCGGGTTCAGGTGGGCGCTGCGCTGTGCGACGCGCGACGCGAGTGACACAGTGCTCGGCAGTGGTTGGGCGTCGGAGGGCTTCTCGGCTTCGGACATCGCGGGCGCTCATCGAGGAGTTGGGCTGTTGTTACACGAAGGAGACACTCCGGTGCGACTGAAGGGCTTTCACCTGGATGACGATGACCTACGGACGCTCGTGCGGCGGGCCCGTCAACTACGTGTTCTACCAGCGGGACCGGTGGGCTCCTGATGCCATTGGCTTCTCTCAGCGCGGTACTCAACGAGCGAGTCCTCAGAGGTGTCATCGCGAGGGCGTACAGCGCGACGACCCTGGCCAGTTTCAACGACCAGGGTGAGCGTTGTGGCTGGTGTTCGCATCCCATTCGTCTCATTGGCGCCGTGGCGTCAGTGGACCGCACGACCGGAGAGATTCTTCGCACGTATTCAACGAACAACGAACCCGGCGGTGTTCTCTTGAAGGCCTGTGGCACGAGACGCGCCACGCGCTGTCCCTCGTGCGCCGCCACCTACGCCAGCGACGCGCGAATGCTCGTGCGAGCCGGGATGTCGGGTGGCAAGGGCGTACCCGCATCGGTTTCAAGTCACCCGATGGTCTTTGCCACGTTCACCGCCCCAAGCTTTGGTGCCGTCCACGGCACGCGTTCGGGTGATCGCACGCCGTGTCATCCGGGCGCGAGCAAGCAACGGTGCGTGCACGACAAGTCGCTCACGTGTTGGAAGCGACACCGCATCGACGAGTCGGTACTCGGTGATCCGCTGTGCCCTGATTGCTACGACTACCAGCGCTCCATACTGTGGAATACCACGTGTCCAGAGCTCTGGCGTCGCACGACAATCTATATTCGTCGTGAGTTAGCAAGACAACTCGGCGTCGACGCCAAGCAGTTCGATCGCGAACTTCGTCTCTCCTTCGCCAAGGTCGCCGAGTTCCAGCGGCGAGGCGTCGTGCATTTGCACGTAGTGATCCGCTTAGACGAACGCGACGACGAGTGCAGCGCACCGAGGGTCGGGTTCACTACGTCGATGTTGATCGCGGCTATTCGCCTTGCGGCCCAAAAGGTCTCGGCGCCACTACCGAGGGGGTTCTCGGATGAGGTGCTCGGACCGGCCCGCTGGGGCGAACAACTCGACCTTCGAGTCATATCAACCCAGGAACTCGATGAAGTTCAAATTGGTGAGTCGGATAGGGGCGAGGTGTCTCCGTCGAGGAACGCGCGAGCCGTGGCCAATTACGTCGCCAAGTACGCGACAAAATCAACCGACCACGCGGGTGCGCTTGACCGGCGTCTAACGAGCCTGGACGATCTTGATGCCCGAGGAGTGTCGGCCCACCTTCATCGACTGGTCGAGACCGCGTGGAATCTGGGCGTGCTCCCGCACCTACCTCGACTTCGAGCGTGGGCCCATTCGCTCGGTTTTGGTGGTCACTGGCTTACCAAGTCGAGGCGTTACTCCGTCACGTTTTCGTTCTTACGTTCGCAACGTCAGGCGTGGCAGGTGCAACGACGTCAAGGAACAGCGAATGCTTCAGCGCCTGCCGTTGCACTGGGTGTTTGGAAATGGGTGGGCACGGGGTGGCGAACCGCCGGGGACGAGTGGCTGGCGGCCCGAGGTCAAACGGCCCGAGCTCAGTCGCGGCTTGAGGCTCGTGACGCACGTCCGAGCGAGGCGGACACGTTCACGGATATCGATTACAAGTGGACGTCAGAGTTCTCAAGAACTCCAATATCGTCACGCGCCACCCCGGCGCCCAACATCCGAAAGAACGAAATGTCCAGCGACCAGCGAGGGGGTAACGATGAATGCGAGTGAGGCGATCGAAGTCCTAAGACGCTGTCGCTCCGACGAGATGGTGGCGGTTGATCTCGCCAATAGGGAGGACGTGGAGAGCCCCGCGCAGCAGCAACTGACCGGCGACTGGCAACGGCACGGCGAATCGTTCATCAAGGACGACATGACTATCCAGAGAGATCACTTCATTCAAAAGCTCCTCCTGACCGTGCCCGAGGTCGGCCACGTCCTCGCCATCAGTCGTTCCAAGGTCTACGACCTGTTGAACTCCGGGAATATACCGTCGGTCTACATCGGTCGGTCGCGACGGATCAGGGTGAGTGACGTGGAGGCTTTTGTGGCGGACGGTGGACGTGAGTACTAGAACCAGCACGAAGACCCCGAATCACCTACGTTTTCTACTAAAGAAGGAGACCACATGACCAGTCGTCGAGGCAATGGTGAAGGATCGGTCTACAAGACGAAAGACGGCAAGTGGGTGGCGTCCATCGACCTGGGCTGGGTGGACGGAAAGCGCAAACGTCGAACGTTTCAGGCCAAGACCCAGGCCGAGGCCGTACGCAAGATGCGCGAGTTGCAGCCCCAGAAGATTCACGGCACCCAGCTCGCCTCGGAACGTTTGAGCGTCGAGCAGTACCTCGAGACGTGGC
>JAJZSX010000421.1 GCA_021849435.1 Actinomycetes bacterium
CTCTCGCTCAGCCGTACTGGTTCGACGCTGCGCTTTTGCGCGAGCGTCGGGGGCGTGCGTTACGAGTGGCGTCGCCGGGGCCTCGAGGAGTACGAGGAGCTGCGCGCGCTGGTGCTCGCCCACGGCGGCAGCGTGGCGCGCCACCGGCGCCGCGCCGGCGCGGTCGTGATCGCCCTCGTGGTGCTCGTCGCCTCGCTCGGCGGCGTCATCGCCGCTCTGCTCGCCGGCGGTCCCGGCATCGAGACCGAGAGCGCCGACGCGCGTCAGGCGAACCTCTCCGTGAGCGACCTGCCCGTGGGGTGGGCGACGCTGCAGACCGGCTACCTCTCCTACCTCGTGCCCCCGGCCGGGCGGGTGATCACCTCGACCTCGACGACGGCGCCGGCGGTGGATGTCGTCGCCCCGGTCGTCACGTCCCAGTTCCAGTGGTGTCTCGGGGTCACTAACGCCACCGACCGGATCTTCGGCGCCGCGGGCCAGTCGCCCGACGTCCAGATCAGCTCGCCGATCTTCCACACGCTCATCCCCGAAGAGACCGAGGTCGCCACGACCGCCCAGTACTACCGCACGACCGGCATGGTCCGACGCGACGTCGCCGAGATGTCCAAGACCGGCTTCGGCGCCTGCTTCGCGGCGGCCAACGCGACGATCCTGCTCAGCCAGTACGCGAGCCAGGTGACCGCGAGTCCTCGCGGCACCGGCTGGACGCCCGTCACCTACGCCAAGGGCTGGGCGCGCGGCGGGGTCGTGCGCGTGGCGCTGCCGGGCGTGTCGACGGCCTACACGCTCGTGGTCGTCGTGGTCGCCGGCGGCCACTATGAGGTCACCCTGAGCGCCCTCGTGCCGTCGTGGCGCGCGAGCCGGCCCCTGCTAAGCCAACTGGTCGGCACGATCAAGACGCGCATCGACGACGGGGGCGGCGGGGCCGCCCTCTAGCGGCGCCTAGCCGCCGGCAATCGCGACCACGATGTCGGTGAGGAAACCCGCGAGCAGCCCGACGGTGATCCCGACGAAGATCGTCGTCTGGTGCCGGCTGCGCCCGGCCACGAAGAGCAGCTGGCTGATGACGAAGATGATCGAACCGCCGGCGAGGGAGAGGAAGACGATCCCGAGCGTCGGCGACGACCACCACCAGCCCACCAGGGTGCCCACGGTCGTCGGACCGCCGCC
Source organism: Actinomycetes bacterium (assembly GCA_021849435.1). The sequence goes on from JAJZSX010000421.1 coordinate 1,171, forward strand.
GATCAACGCCATGAGTCCGAGGAAGGCCCACGACGGCCGGTCGGTCGCGCCCACCAGTGGGCTCACGATACCGAAGCCCTCCGTGGCGTTGTGCAGCGCGAACCCGATGACGAGCACCGTCGAGAGCCCGATCGCCCCGAGGTGGGACGCGGTGCCGATGGCGAGACCCTCGCCGAAGTTGTGCAGCCCGATCCCCGAGGCGATCATGAGGCTCATCGAGGTGGGCGTCGAGGGGGTCGCCGCACGGCCGCGTCGAGACCACCGCTGGTAGAGCGCGAGGCTGAGCAGGCCCACGGCCGCCCCACCGAGCAGTAGCAACACGTCGGTGACCGTCGTGGCGACCGAACCGCCCCGATGGTCGTGCAGGGCCTGGAGCTCGTCCTTGATCGGCGCGTAGGCGTTGGAGAAGACGTCCACCACGAGGAACAGCAGCACGCCGATCGCCACGGCGTTGAGGAACGAGCGCACGCGCTCGGCCGGCTTGCGTAGCCGACCGATCGGCAACCCCGCGACGATCGTGGCGCCGGCGATGAAGCCGAGGACCACGGTCTTGACGAAGGACACCTGCCTAGTCCTCGCTACCGTGCTCGCCGAGCAGCATCGAATAGGCGCGTTCGGGCACGACGTCGGCGAGTCGCGCCAGTGCGCGGTAGGCGAGTTCGCCCGGGCCGCGCTCGTCGTTGCGCATGAGGTTCGCCATCACGACGAGCACCTCGCGCATGACCGGCTCGATCCGCATGCCGACGCCGACGCACGCGGCGAGGATCTTGGGTTCCGAGATCAGGCGCACGAAGGCCCGCGCGACCTTGTAGTACTCACCGTAGGCGGACTCGAGGCGCTCGTCGTAGGCGACCAGGTGACCGGGGTCGTCGGCGAGCAGGGCTTCGGCGACGACCCCCGCCGCGAGCCGGCCCGTCTCGTAGCCGTAGGCGATGCCCTCGCCGTTGAAGGGGTTGATCGAGCCGCCGGCGTCGCCGACGACGAGGGTGTTGGCGCCCGTGTGCGGTCCGCGCGCGAGGCCCATCGGCAGACGGCCGCCGGTGGGCACGCTGAGTCGCGTCGCCTCACTCAGTCCCCACGCGGCCGCGGTCTGGCTGACGAAGTACTCCTGGAGCTTGGTCGTGTTGACGCCCTTCCAGGCCCCGGCGGTGGAGAGCAGGCCCACGCCCACGTTCACCCGGCCGTCGCCGAGGGGGAAGATCCACCCGTAGCCCGGCACGACTTCGCCGCTGGGGTCGCGGATGTCCAGGTGCGACTCGATCCACGGCTCGGCGTATCGGTCGCTCGAGTAGTAGCCGCGCAACGCCATGCCCATCGGCCACTGCCGGTTGCGTTGCACGCCGAGTTCGCGGCCGAGCCGCGAGTTCTGCCCATCGGCGACAATAACGTAGCGACCGCGCACCTCGGCGCGCGTGCCCGTCGCTTTCTCGTAGAGCACGACCCCGGCCGCCCCGCGCAGGTGACCCTCGGGGGCGTTTGTGGCGTCGAGGAGGCCGACGGCCTCGACACCCGTGAGTACGGTCGCGCCCTTGGTGGCTGCTTCGTTGGCGACCAGACCGTCGAGGTTGAAGCGCGTGATGGTGTAGCCGTAGTTGGGAAAGACCGCGTGGTCGGGCCAGTTCATCTCGAGCGAGGCGCCGAAGCCGAAGGCGCGAAGCCCGTGGTAGCGGTGGCCGTGGGCGGCGACCGCGGGCTCGAGGCCCATCGCGGCGAGCTGGTGCACCGACCGTGGGGTGAGTCCGTCGCCGCAGGTCTTCTCGCGGGGGAACTCCTTCTTCTCGATGAGACACACCGACCAGCCCGCCTCGGCGAGCCAGTAGGCGCTCGCCGCGCCGCTCGGCCCCGCGCCGACGATGACGGCGTCGAAGAGGGGCGTGGTCGAGGAGAGGTCGGCGAGCTGAGGCACGGCGACAGCATAGGACGAAGGACCTTGGTGGAGTCCGAGTTGAGGGGGGTGCGCGGTCTGGTAGAAATGATGGACGTGGACCAGTACTTACCGATACTTGGACTCCTCCTCCTCGGGGTGTTGTTCGC
>JAJZSX010000422.1 GCA_021849435.1 Actinomycetes bacterium
CAGGTCTCGAGCGAGTTTGATGGCCCTGTGCAGGTCCTGACGACTCATCCCGTCACCGGCGAAGTAAATCAGCTGGCGCGGATCGATGTCGCTTCGGGTGCAGATCGATAGAGCAACGTCCTTGAGAGCAACCGACTTCCCCACTCGTCGGGGCCCCCGGAGCACGATTAGCTTGTCATCGACAACTCCGTGTGCAACATCGTCCAAGATGGCCGTTCGGTACCCTAAATCGAATGGCTCACGGCCACGTAGCATCCGATCGGCTTTGGCCCACTCGCGAGCGTCGCCGCCGCCCGCCACCGCCCGCCACCATGGGTTTGCTTCGCGGAGTCGCTCTCGCAGTACGTCATCCCTCACGCTGGCCACTGTATCATAACCACCCCCATTGTGCGAAGAACTTGGCGTAAAACCCCCCCATTGTACATGGATTTATGCACAACCCCGGTGGACGACGTTCGACGAGAACGTTGACCGGGGGCGCATTGCCGTGCGGTGCGTCGTGTAAGCCCTAAGGAGAGGGACTACACGAACGACCCCCACGAATGGGGTTGGAAGGTCAAGCGTGCCGATGACAATTGTTGCCGAACTACGACGTCGGTCCGCGGGTGTCTGTGAACGAGAGACCATGCTCGTCGAAGAAGATGTTATTCAGCGCTCAGCGCGCGGAAGTGAACGGCCGAGAGGGAATCGGATCAGCAGATACTGCCCGCACGCGACCAATGCGTATGAACACCGTGACGCTTGAAACCACGAACACGAACCACACGCCGACTTGCAGTGCGGTGGGGCGGTCGGAGTAGCCGAGTAACGAATGCAGAACGTCACCAACGTTTGACGACTCAAGGATGGTACCGCTGGAGTTCCACAGAACATGCCTGCCAACGGGCAGCCAACCCAACTGCTGGAGGTTCTCGGTGGCGTCGGCGAGGAGGCCAGCGGCGAAGAAGATCAGCAACGTTCCGAGCACGCGGAAGAACTGCCTCAAGTTGAGCCGGGTACCGAGTCGGTAGATTCCAACGGCGAGCACCAGGGAGAGCAGGAGTCCGAGACTCGCGCCGACCAGTACCAGACTGCCGTGCACGGGCGTCGCTGCCTGACGCGAGCTCGAAAAGACGATGGCGAGCGTGAACACCATCGTCTCGAGTCCCTCACGTCCCACGGCCTGGAAGGCGAGAATGCCAAGACCCCAGCGATTTCCTCGGGTGAGCGCGAGCTCACTGCGCGCACGGAGTTCGCTCGCCATCGTGCGCGCGTGCTTGGCCATCCACAGGGTCATGTACGTGAGTGTGACCGTTGCCAGTACGTACGTGGCGGTCTCGAAGTACGTCTGCACGTTCGAGCCGTCGTAGTGATGGACCAGCGCGTAGGCAGCGATACCACCGGCGATCAGCAGGACCGTCGCGGCACCGACGCCCACGAACACGTCGCGAAAATGTCGGCGCTGGTTGATGCTCTTCAAGTACGAGAGCAGAATCGCGATGATCATCGAGGCCTCGATGCCCTCACGCAGGTAGATGATGAAGGAGGGGATCACGGGGCGCTGCTCGGGCCACGGTCGGGCACGGAATCGGGCGGTGCGGCAAACGGTCGGAGCAGCCCTGTCATATTAGGTTAGCCTAAGCGAAGTATTGTCCCGTTGCAACCAGGTCCCGTATCGTCGCGCTGGCGGACCTTACGAAACGGTGTCCACCCAGATCCACCGGGCCGATTCGAGTGGCATGGCGAGGATCCGTCCCTCGACGTTGAGCGAAATGGTCGAGGTATCGCCGCCACTCGGGGAGACGCGCACCTCGCTACCTTCGGTGATGCCCGCTTCATGGAGCGACGTCAGCAGACTTCGGGCCTGGTGCTCGGCCACCTCGGAGATGCGACGGACGTGACCGGACGTACCCGGCTCGAGGTCGGCGAGGGCTACGAGCGCGCCGTACTCGGGGAACCGTCCCGGGATCGGATTGCCGTGGGGGCACGTGAGTGGAAAGCCCAGGGTTTCGTCGATCCGATCGATGACGTCATTGGAAATCACTGAACTGAGACGGTCGGCTTGCTCGTCGGCGGCGACCCAGTCGAAGCCCAGCGTGTCGGTCAGCCAGCGCTCGAGGATTCGGTGCCGACGAACGATGTTGGACGCCTTCGTGCCCCCCATGTCGGTGAGCGACACGCTGCGGTCACTCGCAATCACGATCCACCCGTCTCGCGCGAGCCGTCGGATCGCCTCGCTGACCGTCGGGGCGCTCACCTCGAGCCACTGGGCCAACCGGCTAGGCCGCACGATCTCGCCCTCGCCCGCAATGCAGTAGATGGTCTCTAAATAGCGGTCGACGGTCGTGGAAGTCTCGGGGTCGCGAGGTTCCATAGACACGGACCGATTCTACGGAGGTAGTTGGAACGCCGACGCGACGCTTCTTGGTTGGCCGGAATCGTCGAAGGGAACCTCGCTGGGCACTGCGGGTAGAGCGTCGCAGAACGGGACGCATCGTTTGAGCGTGCGGTGGTGATGCCGTGTTGTATCCATTGGCGCTCCTCGTGCGTCTATGGGGTACGAATCAGAAAGGACCACCATGAAAAAGACGGTTGGATCGACAGACAAGGTCATTCGGGGCATCCTCGCGATCGCAGTACTCATCGTCGCCGGGTTCGCCGGCTTCTCGAGCGCGTGGGGCATCGTGCTCGTGATCGTGGCCGCGGTCTTGGTCGTGACGGCCGCTTCCGGCTACTGCCCGCTCTACAGTGCGACGGGGTTGGATACGCTCGGCGAGCACGAACACCGCCACGACGCGAGCGCGCATTGAGGTTACGATCGCCCAATGATTGACGAAGCGGCGAGTGGACGCGACGATAGGTTCGCGTCCGCCGTCGCCGCCGAGATCCACGGGCTCTACCGGTATGCGCACTGGCTCGTCGGCAACGATGCCGAAGCCGAGGACCTCGTCGGGGACACCATGCTTCGCGCCCTCGAACGGCGCGACCAGTTTCGCGGTGAGTCGTCGCTGCGGACCTGGTTGCACCGGATCCTCTACCACCTCGCCGTCGACCGGTCACGGCGGCGCAGCCACGAGCTCGCCGTCGAGGACGTCGAGCGCCATTGGGACGACGAGCACTACAGCGTGGACGCGTCAGTCGTGCTCGAGCGGGCCGAGAGCCGCGCGGGACTATCCGAGGCGCTGGTGCACGTACCGGTGCACTACCGAACCGTCGTCGTGCTG
>JAJZSX010000423.1 GCA_021849435.1 Actinomycetes bacterium
CCCGATCGCGTGGCCGAAGGCCTCGCGGTCGTTGGCGTAGGCGATGCTCTCGTCGACGCAGCCCTGCGCGGCCCCCACGGCGAGCGCGGCGATGGCGATGCGGCCCTCGTCGAGGATCTGCAGGAAGTTGCTGTAGCCCCGGCCCCGCTCGCCGAGCAGGTTCTCCTCGGGCACGCGCAGGTCGTCAAAGGCGAGCGGGTGGGTGTCCGAGGCGTGCCAGCCAACCTTGTCGTAGGCCGGCTCGACGGTGAAGCCCGGCGTGGGGACCTCGACGAGGATCGAGCTGATGGCCTTGCGTCCGTCGGCGGCGACGTCGGTCACCGCGGTGATGGTCACCAGCTTGGTCAGCTCGGTGCCCGAGTTGGTGATGAAGGCCTTGGAGCCGTTGATGACCCACTGGCCGTCCTCGAGCCGCGCGGTTGTGCGGGTCCCGCCGGCGTCGCTGCCCGCGCCGGGCTCGGTCAGCCCGAAGGCGCCGAGTGCCTGACCCGAGCTGAGGCGGGGCAGCCAGTACTGCTTCTGGGCCTCGTTGCCGAAGCGGTAGACCGGCATGGCGCCGAGCGAGCACCCGGCCTCGAGGGTGATCGCGACGCTCTGGTCGATGCGCGCCAACTCCTCGATGGCGATGCACAGCGCGAAGTAGTCCCCGCCCATCCCACCGTACTCCTCGGGGAACGGCAGGCCGAAGAGGCCCATCTCGCCCATGCGGCGCACGACCTCGTAGGGGAAGGTGGCCGTCGCGTCGTGGTGTCGCGCGACCGGGGCGACCACGGTGGTCGCGAAGTCCCGGACCGTCTGGCGCAGGTGCTCCAGTTCCGGGCTCAGTCCGTAGTCAGCCATCTCGTCTCTCCATTCCTCGACCGGTCTCAGGCCTCGGCAACGGGGCCCTCGAGGCTCGCGGCGAGTGCGGACACGGTGCGCGACGGGCTTGGCCGGCCGAGCTGACCGGCCATCCACAGGCTCGTGCGGCACAGCGCCTCGAGGTCGACGCCCGTCTCGATGCCCAGTCCCTGCAGGTGCCACACTAGGTCCTCGGTCGCGAGGTTCCCGGTGGCCGAGCCCGCGTAGGGACAGCCGCCGAGCCCGCCCGCCGAGGCGTCGACCGTGGTGACGCCCTGTTGGAGCGCACAGAGCGTGTTCGCGAGGGCCTGGCCGTAGGTGTCGTGGAAGTGCACGGCGAGCCGCTCGGGGCCGATGCCTCGGCGGGCGAGCTCGTCGAGTAGTGCGACCACTTGGCCCGGGGTGGCGACCCCGATGGTGTCGCCGAGGGAGACCTCGCCACAGCCCATCGCCACGAGCGCCTCGACCACGTCGGCGACGCTTCCTAGCGCGACGTCGCCCTCCCACGGGTCCCCGAAGCACATCGAGACGTACCCGCGTACCGCCAGGCCCGAGGCAACGGCTCGCTGGGCGACGTCGGCGAAGATCGCGAGGGACTCGGCCCGGGACCGGTTCAGGTTTCGCTGGGCGAAGGACTCGGTCGCGCTCGCGAAGATCGCGATCTCGCGCACCCCGGCCTCGAGGGCGCGGTCCAGGCCGCGCTGGTTGGGCACGAGGACCGGGTGGCGGCCCGCCAGCTCGCCGAGTCCCTTGAGCAGCGCCTCGGCGTCGGCGAGCTGGGGGATCCACGACGGCGGCACGAAGCTCGTGAGCTCGACGGCCCGAAGTCCGCTCGCGACGAGCCGCTCGATGAACTCGATCTTGACCGCGACGTCGAGCACGGTCGACTCGTTCTGGAGCCCGTCGCGCGCGCCGACCTCGTAGACGGTCACGCGGTTCGGCAGCCCCTCGAGCGTGGCCACCTGTGGCGTCCTCATGCGCACCTCCTCGCGTGGTGGCCCGATCCACCAGGTATTGGTCTACACCCGAGCGGCCGGTGGCTCGTCGCTGGGGCATCGAACCTCGACGACGGCCGCCCCGGGACGAGCAGACCCATCGCTTAGGCTTTGCCACTATGGCAATTCGTCCAGTGGCCAAGTTCCTGTCGTCGCTCATCGTGCTCACGAGCCTCGCCGGGACACCCGCGATCGCCGCGTCGAGTACCACGAGCCCGGCGGTGAGTCCCGCGTCGGTGGGCTATGACATCAGCTTCCCCCAGTGTGGCGGCACCCTGCCCACGGGCATGGGCTTTGGCATCGTCGGGGTGAACGACGGCCGCCCCTACACGACCAACCCGTGCCTGGCGACCGAGATCCAGTGGGCGACGTCCTCACTGGCCGCCACGCCCCAGTTCTACGTGAACACGGCCAACCCCGGCCCGTCCAACAACACGGCCTGGCCCACGACCCAGACCTTCCCCGAGGTCTGCACCGGCGCCGACTCGGTGGGCTGCTCCTATGACTTCGGCTGGAACGCGGGCAGCAACGCCCTGCAGGCCGTGATCGCCGCCGAGACCCAACTTGGCACGAGCGCCCCGGGCACGGTGGCGACCTCGGCCGCCTGGTGGCTCGACGTCGAGACGGGCAACTCCTGGCAGAGCCTGGGCACCGGCACCACCCCCACCGCGGCCCAGTTCGCCAACGACCAGGCGATGATCCTCGGCGAGGCCGCCTTCCTGAGCGGCCGGGGCATCCACGCCGTGGGCATCTACTCCACGTCCTACCAGTGGGGCGAGATCGCCGGCACGACGGGCAAGGCCTTCGCCGCCTACGACGCGTGGCTCACCGACGCCCAGGCGGCCTGCGCGACGACGGCCTTCACCGGCGGGCGCACCGCGATGATCCAGTACTCGTCCAACGCCTTGGACGGCGACTACCTCTGCTCGCTCACCAGCACCCCGAGCACGGCCGCGGTGACGGTGGCGGCCTCGGCGACCTACACCGACCAGCTCAGCGTTCCCGGTGAGCAGTCACCGGTCGCCTTCGTCCAGAGCACCGGCTCGCCGGCCCTTTCCGTCTCGCCGACCGGGCTCGTCACGACGAGCGGCGCGCTCGCGCGTGGGAACTACACGGCCTCGGGCACGATTTCGACCAACGGCAGCAGTGGCACCTTCAGCTTCACCCTTAGCGTCGGGCAGCTCGCCCAGGTGGCGCCCACCACCAACGCCACGTCCGTGGCGGGCTCGGCGACCTTCACCGACCAGCTGAGCGTCACCCCGATCGGCGGCGCGGTCACCTACGCCCAGACGAGCGGCGGGCCTGCCCTTGTGGTCTCGCCGACCGGGCTCGTCACGACGAGCGGCCAGCTCGCGCGCGGC
>JAJZSX010000424.1 GCA_021849435.1 Actinomycetes bacterium
GCTCGTGGGGCTGGTCGCCGGGCTCTCTCACTACCCCGGGGGGCTCACGGCGCTGACGCACGCGAGCGCGCCTCCGTGGTGGTTCGTCGCCGGCAGCCTGGTGGGTTTGTGGTGTGGATTCGCCGGTGCGGTCTACCTGGCGCGTACTCGTGGTCATCTTCAGCCCCTGGCAGGTCAGTGGCGGTTTCGTCCGGGAGATCTCATCTACGTGGTCCTTGGGGTTGCCCTGCAATTCGGTGTCGACCTGGCGTATCGTCCGTGGCACGTCTCGCACCTCAACCGGCCGGTGCATCACCTCTTCGGCGGCGCGACCGGAGCCGGCGCAGCGCTGATCGCGGTGATGACCTTGCTCGGCGCGCCCTTCATGGAGGAGATGTTCTTTCGCGGGCTCGTCTTTCGCGGTCTCGCCGGCGCCCTGCACGCGCGCGAGCGCGGCCCCGCCCTGTGGGTGGCCGTGATCGCCAGCGCACTGCTCTTCGCCCTGGCCCATGGTGAAGCAGCCCAGTTCGCCGGCCTCGCGGCGGTCGGTGTCGTGTTGGCGCTTCTGGTCGCGCGCACCAAGCGACTCGCGCCGAGCTTTCTCACCCACGCGTCCTTTAACGCCGTCGCCCTCGTGGCGCTCTTTAGTCAGCGGGCCCACTGATGCGTCGACTGCGCTCACTTGTCACCCCCGCCGGTTCCTTCGACACACTGGTTATCGTCGCGCTGATCTACGTGGTGCTCTACTCGCTGCACCCCAACCTGCTCTTCTCCTCGTCCCTGATCACCGGCGGTGACACCGGAGCCCACCTGGCCCTGCCCGCGTACCTGCGCAGTCAGGGCGACCTCTTCAACCTGACGCCCTGGTATCCGGGCTGGTTCGCGGGCATGCCGGCCTACACCTACTACTTCGTCCTGCCCGACTACTTCGCGACGCTGGCCAGTTACGTCATCGGCTTCGCCGTCGCCTTCAAGCTGGCGACCGTGCTCGGTTCGGTTCTCATGCCGATCTGCGCCTACGCGATGGGCCGGCTCTTTCGCGCGCCGCGGCCTGTGCCCATCGCCCTCGCAGCAGCGACGCTGCCGTTCCTCTTTGACGCGTCATTCACCATCGACGGCGGCAACCTCTTCTCAACGATGGCCGGTGAGTACGCGTTCTCGCTCTCGCTGGCCTTCTGTCTGGTGACCATCGGGCTCTTCGCGCGCGGCGTGGTGACGGGTCGCGGCTACTGGCTCGCCGCGATCGGGCTCACGGCGACATTGCTGGCCCACGTTCTGCCGTTCTTCTTCGCCGTCGTGGCCGCGGGCGTTCTCGTCATCTTCGAGAGCCTCCAGCGCCTCGGCGTGGGCGATCCGCACGAGCTGCGCGCACCGGGTGACCTCGCGCGACCGTGGCGCTTCGCCATCGGGGCAGGCCTGCTGTCGGCAGGCCTGTCGGCGTGGTGGCTGCTGCCCTTCGTGACGTCCCAGCAGCTGACCAACTCCATGGGCTATGTGAACGACAGCACCTCGAGCCTGCACGCGGTTTTCACGACTCTGGGCTGGTTCAACTCGAGCGGCGGAGCCGCCGGGGACCGCTGGGTGATCGTTATGGCGGCTCTCGCTTGCGTGCTCGCCTTCATCGTGCGCGACCGCCTGGGCATGGTACTGGCGTCACTTACCGTGGTCTCCTTCGCCGGCTTCACCCTGGACCCCCAGAGCGTGATCTGGAACGAGCGGCTGGTCCCCTTCTGGTTCATCATGATCCATCTCAGCGCGGGCTGGCTGGTGGGTTATCCGCTGGCACGCTGGGTGGATCAGAAGCGGCACTGGTCGTTGCGAGCCCGTCCCGTCACCGAGCCCGCGGCCGACAGCACCGAGGTTCCCGGGGCGCCCGCAGCCGAGGCGAGTGAGGCGGAGATCGACGAGGTCGACCACGTCGATAGCCGAGTGCCTGAGGGCGCCACTGAGATCGTCTTCACCGTGTCGACTCGACCGGCCGAGGTCGTCGCCGCGGACCGCGAGCGCCGCAGCCTGCGCGCGAGCGTGGCCGTGGCCCTCTTGGGCCTGGTGTCAGTGGTGCCCGGGCTGATCCCGTCGGTGGCCTCGGCGATCGGACTCACCACGACGGGCAACCAAGTTTCGGGCTGGGCGGCGTGGAACTACTCGGGTTATCAGGGCAAGCCCGCCTGGCCCGAGTACCACGACCTGATGACGACGATGGGCAAGGTCGCCAAGCGCTACGGCTGCGGTCGGGCCATGTGGGAGTACAACATCAACGAGAACCGCTTCGGCACACCGATGGCGCTGATGCTCTTGCCCTACTGGACCAACAACTGCGTGGACTCGATGGAGGGCCTCTTCTTCGAGTCCTCGGCCACGACGCCCTATCACTTCCTCAACCAGGCCGAGCTCAGCGCGGCGCCGTCCAATCCCCAGGTGGGACTGCCCTACGGACCGCTCAACGTCGTCGAAGGGGTCAAACACCTCCAGATGCTCGGAGTGAAGTACTACATCGCCTATTCGCCCCTCGCCGTCGGCGAGGCCGACGGCGATCCCGCCCTCAAATACGTGGCCGAGACCAAGAACTGGCCGTCGCCGGGCGTGCGCTGGCGGATCTACCTCATCCGCCACAGCCCGGTTGTCCAGGCGCTCACGCACCTGCCCAACGTGATCGCGGATTCCGCAACGCGCGTTCAGTGGCTCAACGCGAACGTCACCTGGTGGATGAATCCGCACCTGTGGCCCGTGCTCGCAGCCGCGAGCGGACCCGCGTCGTGGCCGCGCGCGAGCGGCGTCACACACATGAAGCCCGTAACGGCCCCGGCGACCACTGTCAGTCACGTCGCCATCGGCACCCAGAGCGTCTCTTTTCACGTGAGCCGCCTCGGCGCGCCGGTCCTCGTCAAGGTCTCGTACTATCCGCGCTGGCGCGCGTCGGGGGCGAGCGGGCCCTATCGCGTGAGCCCGAATTTGATGGTGGTGGTGCCCACGAGCCACGACGTCAGCCTGACCTATTCGTCCTCGCCCGGCGTACTCTGGGGCAACGTCATCAGCGACGCGACGGCGCTGGGTGGGATCCTCTACGGGTGGTGGTGGTTCCGTCGCCGGCGCGCGCGGCCCCTCGGCGCCCCGGAGGCCCGGCAGTAAGGTTGGGCCCCGTGGACATGTCCGTCATCTTCAAGGCCTACGACGTACGCGGCACCTACCCCGACCAGCTCGACGAGAAC
>JAJZSX010000425.1:0-2786 GCA_021849435.1 Actinomycetes bacterium
GGGACACAGAGCGGGTCCGACGTGAGACCCACGCGCTTGGCCCACTTGCGAAGGAGCCGGATGTTGGCCGCTACCGCCTCGAAGGCGAGCATCAGGCTCGTCTTGACGAGACCGACCACGCGACAGAAGCCGCGCTTGATGTTCTGGGTGCTCTGGCTACGTAGGTTCCCGAAGATGCCCTCGATGGCGCTGCGCCGAGCGTAGGAGTCGATCCACGTGGGTGATCGCCACTCTGTAGCCGGGCCAGCTACTCTGTAGTTTCACGGTACAGAGTAAGCACTAAGAGTTACAGACCGTTCATGAAAATTCTCATTATCAGGAATTTCTACTCTGTAGGTGTCAGGCACTATGTTGCAGAGTGGATACAACGAGGGGACTATGGTCGACATCACAACCGTGGCTGACTTGGACCGAGTCCTTGTCCAATTGCGCGCCGTGCGCTCAGACCATCAGTGGGTCGAAGCAAAGCGAGCTCGTCATGCACTACCTGATGACCTTTGGACCTCGCTGTCCGCCTTTGCCAACAGCGATCTAGGCGGGCTCGTACTCCTCGGCGTAGCGGAGGAACACGGCAATTTTGTCGTCACCGGAGTGGAGGAACCAGGGATGCTTACGGCTGCACTGCAGTCTGCATGCTCGCAATTGGACCCCCCACTTCGGCCGCAGATCAACTTCATTGACCATCCTGACGGGGTAGTGATCGTGGCCCCCATCTCGCCCCTGCCCCGCAATATGCGGCCCTGCCATCGATCCGACCGCGGTCCTCGCGAGAGCTCCTACATCAGAGTCGGTGATGCAGATGAGCGAATGAAGCCCTCAGAAGTTGATGACCTTCTGGCAAACAAGTCAGGAACTGACTACAGCCGTCGCCCGGCGCCCGAAGGGGCCACGCTCGACCCGCTCCAAGTCGCCCAGCTGCTCACGACCGCTCGTCAGCGCAACCCGCGCCACGCGGAACTTGACGATTCGCGTCTCCTGTTCACCCTGGGTGCGACAAACAATCTCGAGCACCCCAGCCTGGCCGGGCTGCTCGTACTCGGCCACACTCCTCAACTACTCTCCGCCGCGGCCAGAGTTGCCTACCGGCGCCTTCCCACTCTCCGTGACCCGCAGGGAGCCCGGCTCGCCGGTCGCCACGTCGAAGGCCACTACGGCGAGATCCTGGACGATCTCATGACCGCTTTCACCGGTGATCTCGAGGTGGTCCAGATCGTTGTCGACGGTCAAGTTCGCGACGAACTCGATATCCCCCGCGAGACCTTACGAGAGATCTGCTCCAACGCGCTCGTACACAGAAGTCTGGCCGAGCCATTGGATGCGACGCCAATTGAAATCGAGGTCTCTGAGCGCATGGTAGTCGTGACCAGCCCTGGGGGGCTCCACGTAGCTACAGACCTACGTTCCCTCGGTCTTGGGGCAATGTCTTCGCCTCGGAACCTATCCCTGGTACGCCTCTGTGAGATGGCCACTACGCCCACCGGCGCGCGCATTGTGGAAAGCCAGGCTTCGGGCATCGCCGCGGCCGACCGAGCGTGCAGACGAGCGGGGACCATGCCACCACTGTTCGTATCAAGAGCAGCGCAGTTCGAAGCCGTGCTGCTGCGCGGCGCTCTGCCTGTTACTGCCGTGCTTCACCGCTGGAATGGGATCGACGTGAACCTCACTGATGACGAAGCTCGCCTCGTCGCGGCTTGCGAGATACTCGAGGAGTTGCATAACGAGGACGCGACATCACATCTTGCGGGCACTTACCTCGACGCCGTGCTCGCCGCCAGACTACTAACGAGCAGTACCGAGCGGGGTGCCCAGCGTCTCGGCGACCTTTCAGACGCGGGAGTGCTGGCGGCACGCGACCTTCCGGACCGTACCGTCTGGACACCGCGATCCCCCGGAATCATTGCCGCACCCAGTGAGAGTCGCAGCCGAACGAGCAATCAAGTCATCAAGTTGCTCGCCGCATTAGCGAATTCTCCCTCTGGTGAGCTCGGCACCAAGGACCTACTCGAGCCACTTGGCGTCGAATCAAACCGGTCAGTTACCAATGTGGTGACTCGTGCCATCGAACGTGGTCTTGTAGAACCCACGCGTGAAGGTACGCACGACCCAAATCGCAAGTACCGCCTCACGGAAACCGGTCGACATAACTTGACAAGTATCGTCGCTCCTTTAACCGACCCTTGATCGACCATCTGCGAACGATGCAGATCGGGGCTGCTGCAGGAGGAAGCACCTGGCCGAGGTGGACTACGGAGTGCCCTTGAGAATTCGCGTGAGGACACGCCGCGACAAGGCGAATCCACTGGCATTCTGAAGAAGTCCCAGATGTGTGGTCGACATGGCAAGAATCGTGTGGAGCTCCGCTCCCCACCGAGTCCGAGAACGTCGGAACCCACGACTTGACGCGAGTAGCGGCGACGTGGGCTCGTACGACACGCGTCTGTCACGTCGCTCTGCGAACGGGCATACTGCCACTGGGTGCGCCACTCGGTTGGCTGTCGTCGAGGATCCGAGATTCAGCCGTGAGCACATACGTCGATTGGCCGGTCGAGACGGACTACGTGGTCGGTCTCGCCGTACTCCTACCCGGCCAGAACTACCCGACGACGATGCCGCTACTCACCTTCGCTGGCCGAGCGGCGGCCCAACGAGGGTGGCAGGTCCGCGCGGTGGCCTGGAGCGTACCGGACGTTGACTCGGGCGCGAAGATCGACTGGGTCGGCACACAATTGAGGCAGACAATCGGGACCTTCGACGGTCGGGTGCTCGTCGTCGGGAAGTCACTCGGT
>JAJZSX010000425.1:2796-3187 GCA_021849435.1 Actinomycetes bacterium
CCCGATGTCGTCGAAGCAATGACCCGAAACCCGGGCCGACAGTTGTTGATTCGTGGTACGCGGGATGCGGCGTGGGACCTGGAGATTGCGCGCTCGACAGGTGCGGACATCGCCGAGATCGAAGGCGGCGACCACGGAATGTTCGCCCACGACGCAGTGCGAAGCGTCGAACTGCACGTCGAGGTCACCCGAACAGTTGACCAGTGGCTCCGAGCCTTGCCGTGAAACGATCCGACTGAGTCCCTCGATAGCGGCCTCAGCGCTGGCCCTGACGGAGTCGAGTCCACTCTCGACGACACGCACACGAGGTCGGGGGCACCGGAGGGTTCGACGTGACGTGGATTCAACCGGTCACCCTCGGGCCCTGGGTAGGTGTCGGTGGCGACCTCGC
>JAJZSX010000426.1 GCA_021849435.1 Actinomycetes bacterium
CATCCTCTCGGCGGCCGAGCAGGCCATGGCGCTGCTGCTCGCCCAAGCCCGCAACATCCCCCAGGCCCACGCGGCGTTAAAGGCCGGTAAGTGGGAGCGGTCCAAGTGGGAGGGCGTCGAGCTCTACGGTAAGACCCTCGGCGTCGTTGGCCTCGGCAAGATCGGGGCGCTCGTCGCCCAACGGGCGCTCGCCTTCGGCATGCGGATCGTCGCCTTTGACCCCTACATCTCTGAGGAGCGGGCCAAGCACATGGGCGTCCAGCTGATGACTTTGGACGCGCTGCTCGCCCAGAGCGACTTCATCACTATCCACCTGCCCAAGAACAAGGAGACCACCAATCTCCTCGACGCGGCCGCCCTGGCCAAGACCAAGGTCGGGGTTCGGATCGTGAACGCCGCGCGCGGGGGCATCGTCAATGAGGAGGACCTGGCCGAGGCGATCCGCATCGGTCACGTCCACGGCGCAGCCCTGGACGTCTTTGCGAAGGAGCCCACCACCGAGTCCCCGCTGTTCGACCTCGCCTCGGTGGTGGTGGTTCCTCACCTCGGCGCGTCGACCGCCGAAGCACAGGACAAGGCGGGCGTCACGATCGCCGAACAGGTCCAGCTGGCCCTCGCGGGGGATTTCGTACCCTTCGCCGTGAACGTCGCGGCCGGCGAGGTCTCCAACGTCGTTCGGCCTTTCATGGGCCTCGCGGAGGCACTCGGTCGCTTCATCGGTGGTCTACTCGACGGCAACCCCGCCGACCTCGAGGTGATCTATCAGGGCGAGCTGGCCGGGGCTGGCACCAAGATCCTCACGCTGTGCGCGCTCAAGGGGCTGCTCGGCGCCACCGGTCACGACGGCGTGTCATTCGTGAACGCACCCCAGATGGCGGCGGAACACGGTCTCACGTGGGGCGAGGTCTCCACGGTCGAGTCGCCGGAATACGTCAACCTGATCACGGTGCGCTCGGGCGACCACGCGGTGTCGGGCACGTTGATGACGATCGGGACCCGACTCGAGACCCGCATCGTCACCGTCGACGGTCACAGCGTCGAGATCCCGCCTGCGGCGACGATGCTGGTCGTGCGCAACGACGACCGTCCGGGCATGATCGGCCACGTCGGCCTCGCCCTTGGTGAGGCGCACGTGTCGATCTCGTCCATGGCGGTGGGTCCGGACCCGACGACCAAGACAGCGCTCATGGTGATCTCAACGACCACCCCGACACCCGAGACGGTGATCGAGCGGCTTCGCGGCACCGAGGGGATCCAGGACATCCACCTGATCACGCTGCGTTAGGGGCCTTGGGGCCCTAGAACAGGCTGATCAGGTCGATCCGCTCCATCACCTCGTCGGTGAGCAAGTCGATCGCATCGAGTGCGGTCATGTTCTCGCGGACCTGGGCGGCCGATGACGCGCCCGTGATGACCGTCGACACGTTGGGGTTCTTCGCGCACCAGGCGAGGGACAGCTGGGTGAGCGAGATGCCGAGTTCGTCGGCGATGACCTTCAGGTCGGCGACCTTCTTGTTGCGTGCCGGGTCAGTCAGCATGCCGCGTAGCCATTCGTAACCGGGCAGGGTCGCACGCGACCCTTCGGGTACGCCGTTCAGGTACTTGCCGGTCAAGAGGCCCGACGAGAGTGGCGACCAGATCGTGGTGCCGAGCCCGATGTCCTCATACAGGCGCCGGTACTCCTTCTCGACGCGGTCGCGCCAGAGGATGTTGTACTGAGGCTGTTCGACGACGGGCTTGTGGAGGTGGTGGCGGTCGGCGATGTCGTAGGCGGCGCGAATGTCGTCGGCGTTCCACTCTGAGGTGCCCCAGTAAAGCGCCTTGCCCTGGGTGATCATGTCGCTCATCGCCCACACGGTCTCCTCGATGGGCGTCTTGGGGTCGGGGCGGTGACAGAACACGAGGTCAACGAAGTCCAGGCCGAAGCGCTCGAGTGACCCGTCGATCGCCTGGGCCAGGTACTTGCGATTGAGCGTGTTCTTCATATTGGGAATGTCGTGCAGACCCCAGAAGAGCTTGGTGGAGACCACGTACTCGTGGCGTTGCCAACCCAGTTCGCTGAAGGCCGCGCCCATGACCCGCTCGGACTCACCCGCCGAATAGGCCTCGGCGTTGTCAAAGAAGTTGACCCCGGCGTCCTTCGCGGCGCTGAGGCACTCGGCCGCTTGCTGGGCGGTTTCGATCTGGTCCTGGTTCGCGAACGTGACCCAGCTCCCGAAGGACAGGACGCTGACCTTCAAGCCCGAACGTCCGAGACGGCGATACTGCATGGTTGCCATGGTGCTCCTTTGCGTTGTTGATCAGGCTACGGGTTTGCGCGGAACCGTCGGCCACTCGTCAAAGGAGACGGGTTGGGCGTTGCGGCCGCGAGAGACCACTGCGATGACGGCGGCGACGAGTCCCAAGAGGGCGACGAGCACCGCGAGTTTGATGAATGCCCGAATCACGCTCACGGACCTGAGGATAGCCGAGGCGGAACGGTGGACACGGGGGACCGAACCGGTAGACTGGGCCGGTGAGCGCATCTATCAACGTCGAGCTGCTGCTGCAATAGGGCGAGTACATACTCGCCCGACGCCCCCGCATCCGCGGGGGTTTTTTGTTTCTGGACACGAGTGAGGAGAACACAATGGGTTCGTACCCCAATCCACAGCAGCCCAGCGCGATGGCGTTCGAGAAGTATCGCCCGACGGTGCCCGTGGAGCTCGCGGATCGCACGTGGCCCGATCGGCGATTGAGCAAGGCGCCACGTTGGTGCAGCGTCGACCTGCGCGACGGTAACCAGGCCCTGATCGACCCGATGGACCTCGAACGCAAGGGCGCGATGTTCGACCAGCTGGTGGCGATGGGCTTTAAGGAGATCGAGGTGGGATTCCCCGCCGCCTCCCAGCCCGACTTCGACTTCGTACGCCACATCATCGAGGACGGCCTCATCCCCGAGGACGTGACGATCCAGGTGCTGACCCAATGCCGTGCGGACCTGATCACGCGGACCTACGAGGCCCTGCGCGGGGCGCATCGGGCCATCGTGCACTTCTACAACTCCACCTCGACGCTGCAGCGGCGCGTGGTCTTTAACCTCGACATGGCGGGCATCACCGCGATCGCCCTCGAGGCCGCTCGGCTCTGCCGCTCCCTCGAGGCCGTCTCGCCCGAGACCGAGTTCCTCTACGAGT
>JAJZSX010000427.1 GCA_021849435.1 Actinomycetes bacterium
AGGCGGGCCCCGGCGGCAAGCTCACGGGCGTCGTGCTCCGTGATCGCGCCACGGGCGAGCAACGCACCCACGCCGCCTCGGGGGCCTTCGTCTTCATCGGACTCGAACCCAACACCGGATTCCTCGCCGGCGTGGTGGATCGAAACGACCAGGGCTTCGTACGCAGCGACGAACAGTTCCGCACGTCGATGCCGGGGGTCTACGTCGCGGGCGACGTGCGCGACGGCTCGACCAAGCAGCTGGCGTCGGCGGTGGGCGAAGGGGCGGCCGCCGCGATCGCGCTTCGCTACCACCTGGACCGGGTGCGCCGCTGAATCTGCTAGAACCGGACGATGATCGCCTACGAACGACGTGGTTCGGGGACGCCCCTGGTCCTCATCCACGGCCTCACCGATACCCGACGGGTGTGGGACCCGCTGCTTGCGCCACTCGCGGCCACCTTCGACGTGGTGAACGTTGACCTTCGCGGCCACGGCGAGTCCTTCGACGGCGCGCCCTACGACGTGGTGACCCTCGCGGGTGACGTCCACGAGGTGGTCGTCGACCTCGCACTCGATCGTCCGCTCATGGTCGGCCACTCGCTCGGCGGTTCGGTCGCCACGGCCTACGCATCGCGTTTCGACTGTTCGGGCGCGGTCAACATCGACCAGTCGCTCGACCTCGCGGCCTTCAAGGCGATGGTCGGTCCCTTTCGGGACCAACTGAGCGACCCGGACCAGTTCGAGCCGATCATGCTCATGGTCTTTGCGACCATGCGCGGCGCGCTCGACGACGACGAGTGGGACCGGCTTGCGCGCGAGCGCCGGTTCAACCAGGCCGCGGTGCTCGGGATCTGGTCGACGATCTTCGACCTGGACGCGGCGGGTCTCGACGTCTTCGTCGACTCGATCACCCGACCCATCGCCGTGCCCTACCTCGCGCTGCACGGGTCACCCCTCGCCGAAGACTACGAGTCGTGGTTGTCCGAGCGCGTCCCCACGGCGCGCCTCGTCGAGTGGCCCGGACTCGGACACCTCCCACACCTGGTCGAACCGGAACGCTTCGTCGCCGTGATCAACCGTGTGGCCGAGGCGATCGCGACGCCCGACGGGTGGCGCGAGGCCGAGTTCGAGGTGCTCGACTAGCGATCGGCCAGCGCGTCGGCGACGATTCCCGCGACCTGGTCGGTCTCGATCAAGAAGCCGTCGTGTCCGGCTGGTGAGGTGATCACCTTGACCAGGCCGGCGCGCGGGATCAGGCGCGTGATCTCCTCTTGGAGTTCACGCGGGTAGAGGCGGTCCGAGGAGACCCCCGCCACGGTGACCGGCACGCGCACACTCTTCAGCGCCGCGACCACCCCGCCGCGACCTCGGCCCACGTCGTGGTGGTTCATCGCCTCGCTCAAGACGACGTAGCTGTTCGGATCGAAGCGCGCCGCGAGCTTCTCACCCTGGTAGCGCAGGTAGGACTCGATCGCGTAGCGCCCGCCGTCGAGCACGGCGCGGTCGTCCTGGGCGACGCGGCCGAATCGGTCCTCGAACTCGGTCCAGGTGCGATAGCTGAACTGGCCGATGCCCCGCGCGATGGCGAGCCCCGTTCGCGGGCCCGGCCCTTCGTAATAGTCGCCGTCGTGGAAGTCGGCGTCAGCGCGGATGACGCGCACCTGCAACGAGCACAGGGCGATCTGGTCGGCGGTGCCGGCCGCCCCGGCCGCGACCACGACGGCGCGCTCGAGCCGGTTCGGGTGCGCGACGGCCCACTCGAGGGCGCGCATGGCGCCCATCGAGCCACCCACGACCGCCATCCAGCGCTCGATCCCCAGGTGGTCGGCGAGCATCGTCTCCACGGCTACCATGTCGCGGATCGTCACCACCGGGAACCGCGAGCCGTAGGGGCGGCCGTCGGGTGCGAGGCTGGACGGGCCCGTCGTTCCCTGACAGCCCCCGAGCACGTTCGGACAGACCACGAAGTACCGGTCGGTGTCGATGGCGAGTCCTGGCCCGACCACCCCGTCCCACCAGCCCGGCGTCGGGTGGCCCGCTTGGACCGGACCGGCCACGTGGGAGTCGCCGGTGAGCGCGTGCAGTACGAGCACCGCGTTGGTGCCCGCGTCGTTCGGCTCGCCCCAGGTCTCGTAGGCGATGGTCACACTCGCGAGGTGGCCCCCACCTTCGAGGTCGATGCCGCGTCCGGCGCCGTCGACCTCGACGAACTGGCGTCGGCCGTGGTCGTCCCCGGGCCGCCAGTAAGGGGCGTCGTTCACGCCCGCCGAGCGGCCTCGAACCCCACCGTCAAGTCGGCCAGGATGTCCTCGATCGACTCGATGCCGACCGACAGGCGCACGAGGTCCGGGGTGACCCCGGTCGTCAGCTGTTCGGACTCGGTCAACTGCGAGTGGGTCGTGGAGGCCGGGTGGATGGCGAGGCTACGCACGTCCCCGACGTTAGCCAAATGGCTGAAGAGCTCGAGACCCTCGATGAAGCGACGCCCCGCGTCGGCCCCGCCCTCGATGCCAAAGGAGACGATGGCTCCGCCCCCGCGCGCCAGGTAGCGCTGCTGGCGCTCGTGCCACGGGCTCGAGGCGAGCCCGCTGAAGGCGACCCACGTGACGTCGGTGCGCGCCTCGAGCCACTGCGCGACCGCGGTCGCGTTGGCGACGTGTCGTTCCATGCGAAGGCTCAAGGTCTCGAGTCCCTGGAGCAGCAAGAAGGCGTTGAAGGGCGAGATCGCCGGGCCGGTGTCGCGCAGATACTGCAGCCGGGCCTTCAGGGCGAATCGCGCGGGGAATAGCGCCTCGGGCAGCTGACCGAAGACCAGGCCGTGGTAGCTGGGGTCGGGTTCGGTGAAGGACGCGAAGCGGCCGCTGCCCTCGTAGTCGAAGGTGCCGCCGCCGATGGAGGTGCCATGGCCGCCGATGAACTTGGTGGCCGAGTGGATCACGATGTCGGCCCCGTGCTCGAGTGGGCACACCAGGTAGGGGGTCGCCAGGGTGTTGTCCACGACGAGGGGGATGCGGTGCTCGTGGGCGACGCGGCTGACGCCCTCGAAGTCGAGCACGTCACCCTTGGGGTTGCCGAGGGACTCGGCGTAGAAGGCGCGGGTGTTGGGGCGCACGGCCGCGGCCCAGGCGTCGAGGTCGTCGGGGTCGTCGATGAAGGTGGTCTCGATCCCGAGCTTGGGCAACGTGTAGTGCAGCA